>CAIOAQ010000265.1 GCA_903856025.1 uncultured beta proteobacterium | reverse complement strand
GGGATCGAACCCACGACAAACGGATTAAAAGTCCGCTGCTCTACCAGCTGAGCTAACATCCCATCGACTGCCAACTAACTAATAATCGGCAGCCTTAAATTATATACATTTTTTTGACCACCCTTAGGTTATCGATACCAATTTATTCAATATCACTCCGGCAGCACATTGTCCAAAAGTTGCGGTTACTGTTACCAGTGAACCGTAACCATGGCAGTTCAGTGTTCCGTCGCTCGCCAGTCCACAGGACGCATCAGGTGGCGCCACTGGCTCCCTGCTAAATACACCGGCGACACCCATCTTCTTTCCATCTCGCGGCATCCCATGCCCTCGTCGTAACTCGTAGCGAACCTTGGATAAAAGAGGATCATGCGTCACATCAGCAAGGTCTTCAACCGAAACCAAATGAGCATAACGTTTACCACCGGCTGCGCCAACCGTGACGTGATGGGCGTTCGTACCCAAAGCCCACGCAGCAATGGTCACCTTTGCGCGCACCTGGTCACATGCGTCAACGACAGCATCGACACCTGGTGGCAAAAGGCCTGGCCAGTTGTCCGGATCAGCAAACGCGTCCACACAATTCACTTGGCATTCTGGGAAAAAGGCGTGAATACGATCGCGCATCGCTAGTACTTTCGCCATGCCAAGGCTAGCGGTAGTCGCATGAATCTGCCTGTTGATGTTCGACTCAGCGACCTGATCAAAATCAATCAACGTCAAAGTCCCAACACCACTTCGTGCCAAGGATTCAGTCGCCCAAGACCCAACTCCGCCAATACCGACGATGACTACATGTGCACCAAAAATCCGCTCAGCGGCATGTACACCAAACAAGCGTTCGATCCCGCCAAAACGACGATCTGTCATTTCAACGTGGGCAATCGCTCTTTGGCAGCTACAGCTGCTTCAGACAGTGGGTATGCCTTCAATAGATCCGTTAGCGTTTTGCGTGCGCCCTTTGTGTCTTTCAACTCCAATTGGCAGTTGGCTACCGACAGTATGGCTTCAGGGGTACGCAGATGATCGGGATCCCGCGAAATTAACGCCTTGAAATTAATAATGGCTTCTTTGTAATCACGACTGGCGTACTGCGCATTGCCTAACCAAAACAGTGCCGATGTCACATATTTGCTTGTAGGATATCTGCCCACAAAGCTCACAAAAAGATTTTGAGCCGAAACAAAATCGCCTTTTCTAAAAACAGTCAATGCGCCTTCAAAATCGCGTTTTTCAACAGGCTCTGCTAAAAATTCAATTCCGTCGATTTGCACTTTCACGGGTTCAAATTTGGCGAGTCGTTCGCCAACCAATTGGACTTGATCCTTCTGGCTGCGTTGGATATCAGCCAACTCGCGCATCATCGTCTCATTGGAACCGCGCAGCGTTCCCAGCTCGGTTTTCAACTGTTCAATCTGCCCTTGCAAATCAAGCATACTTTTGCCGAGAGAAGCATTCTCATCAGAGGCTGATTTACGCGAGTGCTCGAGTTCTTGGCCGATAGTCTCAACCTTTTGTCGCAGATCCAAAATGGCCTTGCGTGCCTCGTCATCCTCAAACAGCCCAGCGTGCGAGGTCGTTGCAGCCAAGAGGCTGCAACATACAGCCACTGAAAACTTGAGAGCTTTCAACAAAATCATTTGCATAAATGATTACTGATAGCGAATCTCAGCACGGCGATTTTTTGCATATGCCGCTTCATCTGTGCCAGCCACTGCAGGTTTTTCTTTACCAAAGCTCACTGATTCCATCTGCGAAACTGGAACCCCCAAGATTGCCAGCGCATTGCGCACTGCGTCAGCACGCTTTTGTCCCAATGCCAAGTTGTACTCACGTCCACCTGTTTCATCAGTGTGTCCTTCAATGGCCACTTTGCGAGCTGGCTGGGACTTGGCTACGCTGGATTGCGCCGCGATCACGGATTGAAACTCTGGCTTGATCACATAGCTGTCGTAATCAAAGTAAACAGTTCGCGATGCAGCACCATTTGCATCGGCATTGCCCTTACCCAAGTCAACGGGCGTAACACCATTGCTGTTAACACCTGAACCATTTACATCAGCGCCCTGTGTAGTCTTGGGGTTGGCATCTGTTACCGGCACGTCATTCAACGGAACCGAGGTGCCACAACCTGACAAAAGCGCCACCACGCTAAAAGCCATCAATAATTTTCTCATTCAAATACTCCAGAACTTCAAGGTTTAAAAAAAGGGCCCCAGTTTGGCTCACGAATGTCACCGCCTTGACCATTCAAGCGTGCCTTCACCTTGCCGTCCAGTGTGCTGGTCATCAAAGCCTCGCGGCCTCGCTGCTGGGTTGCATAGACAAGCAACTTGCCATTGGGAGAAAAACTAGGGCTTTCATCCGCGGTCGTATCAGAAATGGCAGTAGGATTCCCGCCCGCCAGTTCCATCACATGCAGCTTAAAAGCACCACCCACTCGAGAAATATAAGCGATCCAACGCCCATCTGGACTAAGTGCCGGTGAAATATTGTAAGTACCGGTAAAAGTGACGCGTTCCACCCCCAAACCCGAGACAAAAACTTTGTAAATTTGAGGTGAGCCTCCTCGGTCACTGACAAAATAAATACTCTGACCATCCGGCGAAAAAACCGGTTCGGTGTCGATGCTGCCAGATTGGATCAAGCGCCGAGGTTCACCTCCAGAAGCATTGAGCAAAAAGAGTTGGGAACCTCCGTCGCGACTAAGGGTCACAGCCAGCGTTTTACCATCTGGAGACCACGCTGGCGCACTGTTAGAGCCCTTGAAGTTGGCGATCAGGCGACGCTTGCCGGTGCCAACACTGTGGATATAAATAACCGGTTTACGCGACTCAAATGATACATATGCCAGTTGACTACCATCAGGAGACCAGGCTGGTGAAATAATGGGTTCAGGACTCGAAAGGGCAGACTGGGCGTTTTCACCATCTGCGTCGGCCACCCACAACTGGAAACGTTGACTCGCCTTGGTGACATAAGCGATACGTGTTGAAAAAACACCTTTGTCTCCCGTCAATTTTTCGTAAATGTAGTCTGCTACCCGGTGAGCAGCCAGTCGCAAATCAGATGGATTGACCGCAAACCCTTGACCACCCAAGTCTTGCCCCTTCACCACGTCCCACGGACCACGAGGTCACGGGCCTCTCTTTCACGGGTGGCTTCGAAAGCGTTCTGGAACCGGGTCGACGG
>CAIOAQ010000264.1 GCA_903856025.1 uncultured beta proteobacterium | reverse complement strand
CGCAACCTGGTTTTTTTTGATGCGCCGGTGGCGTTGGTGGTCACCATCGACAGCGCCTTTGGCAGCGGGGGCTACCTGGATTTGGGCATGGCGCTGTATGGGCTCATGCTGGCGGCGCAGTCGCATGGGCTGGCCACCTGTGCCATTGGGGCCTTGGCCTCTTACCCCGGCCTGATCCGCCGCACGCTGGGTTTGGACGAGCACACCCACGTGGTCTGCGGCATGGCCATGGGGTATGCCGATGAAGATGCACCGGTGAACCAAACCGTGACCAGCCGTTGTGAACTGGCGGATTACTTTCGCGTGATTGACACGGTGCCGCCTGCGAGCATCAAAGCCGCTGCACCATGACGGCAGCGCCCAGGCCACCAGCACCCGCCACGGCGGCCAGACCCCGTGCACCTGGGGCCTCGTCGCGTTGCAGGTCGGCCAGCACACGCACCAGGGCAATGGCCCCGGAGGCCCCAATCGGGTGACCGCGCGCCAGCCCGCCGCCGCGTCGGTTGATGCGTTGCGGGTCCAGGCCCAGGGCGTTGCAAAAGCTCAAGCCCTGCACCGCAAACGCATCGTGCAGTTCAACCACCTGTATCTGTGCCATGGTCTGCAGACCCGCACGCCGCAGTGCAGCCCGTGCAGCTTGTTCGGCGGCCACCAAAGGCGTGGCCGGGTCATCGCCCAATGAGGTAGACGCTGTCCAGCTGGCTTGCGCGGTCAGGCCCCACTGGTGGCAAGCCTGCGGCGTGGCCAGCAGCACCAGGCCTGCGCCGTCTGCCCGGGTGGAAATGGCCAGGGTGCTGAGGGCGCAGTCGGGGTCGGTGTGTTGGGGTGTTGTGGCCTGTGCCGCCACCGGCATGCGTGCGGCACGCGCCAGGGTGAGGGCGCGGGGATACGCATCCTGGTGCAACCCGTGGATGTGCACGATTTCGTCAGCCAAGTCGCTCTGGCTGGCCAGTGCCTGTTGGTGGCTGTGCACCGCATAGGCATCTTGTGCCTCGCGGGTGAGGTGGTGCGCGGCGGCATAGTCCGCAGCGGACACCAACAAGTCCGGGTCTTGGGCCGGGTTGGGGGCGAAGGCCGGGCGCTCATACGCAAGCGCTGGCTCACCCGCATGCAGGGGGCGTGTCTGGCGGATGGGGGCACGGCTCCAGGCCTCCACACCGCCGGCAATCACCACCGAAGCTTGTCCTGATGCCAGCAAACCCACGGCCATCGACATGGCATCCAGCCCGGCGCAGCATTGCGTGTCCACCGAGAAGGCGGCACAGCGCTGTGGCAACCCTGCCGCCAGGGCCACCATGCGGGCCGGGTTACCCCCCGCACCCAAGGCGTTGCCGATCACGATGGCCTCCACCGCCTGTGCGGGGATACCGGCGCGGGCCAGCAGCGCCAGCACCACGGGCGCGGCAATCTCGTGTGCCTGCAGGGTCGCAAATGCGCCGCCATGCGGGGCCACTGCGCTGCGCGCCCAGGCGGCAATCAGTGCAGGGTGCTCAGACATGCTTGAGCAGCATCGGGCGTGCCGTCGAGGTGGCGGTGCAGGCGTTGCGCCAGGGTTCGGTGGTCGGCCTTGCCACTGGCGGTGAAGCACCAGTCAGGGCAAATAAAAAAGTGCCTGGGAGTTTTGTAGCTTTCCAGACGGCTGCGGCACCAGTTGACCAGTTGCAGTGCGGTGGGTGCTGGTTCCGCCAGGTTGCTGGACCAGCGCAGCACCGCCACTACTTGCCGCCCACGCAGTGGATCGTGTACCCCATGCACCGAGGCGCAGGCAATGGCCGGGTGGGCCTCCAGCACCGACTCCAGTTCTTCCGGGAACAGGTTGTTGCCTTGGGTGACGATCATGCGGTTTTGCCGCCCTTTCAGGCACAACCGACCCTGTGCGTCCAAGTAACCCAGGTCGCGCACACTCAACCAGTCGCCGTCCCATATGGCGGCGGTGCCATCGGTGACACCGCCCACGTAGTCCATGAACAACATCGGGCTGCGCACATAGATCAAACCCGCTTCGGCGTGGGCATCGGCAGGGTCGCGGCGGATGTCCACTTCCACATTTTTGAAAAGGTGGCCCACCACGTCTGCAGGGGTGTGTTCGTGGCTGTCCATCCAGGCGACAAAGCTGGCCTCTGAGGCCCCGTAAAACTCAATGATGCGGGCGCAGGGAAACAGGCGGCGCAGTTCCGCCGTGCGGCTGCGGTCCCAGCGCGAGCCACTGACCAGAATCAGCCGTACTGCGCTGATCGGCGTCAAGCTGCGGTGTTGAGCCACGTCCAGCATCAGCAGCAGTTGGCTGGGCACCGCCACCAGACATGGCGTGTGCCCGCTGCGCAGGGTGTCGAGCGCACCGGGGGCTGAAAAGTGCGCTTGCACCACCACTCCGGCACCGCTCCACAGCCCCAGCAGCATGCCAAAGAGAAAGAGGGAGTGCGAGTCTCTGCCGGGGGCCAGGATGCAGCTGCGGGCATCGGCACCAAATTCGTCCAGGCAGGCGCGAAAACTCTCGGTCCAGGACTGATGATGGCGACGGTAACCCTTGGGGATACCGGTGCTGCCAGAGGTGTAGCCGATGTAGAACGGCGACTGGGGTATGGGCGCGGGCATGTCGCCGGCTGTGGTGGGTAAGTTGGCCACCACCGCATCCCGCACGGCGGGTGGCCAATCCGGGTCACCTACGGCGGCGCAGCGGCCACTGGCAACAATGCCTAAAAAATCCACCAGCCGCTGCGTCATGGGCAGGGCATCGTTGACCAGCACCGTAGCTGGAGCCCGAGCTTGTGTGAGGGCGTACGCGCGTTGTGTGACAGCCTGGTGCAGCTGGGCAAACGTCAGCGTATCGGTGCCGTTGCGGATGGCCACGGCATCGGCATGCACCTGTGCCCAGTGGGCCAGCGGTGCATGAACCAGGTTTGCCGCTGGCCTAGGGGTCATTTCACCGCACGACCGGCAAATTGCCAATCCGGCAGACCACGTGCCACAGTGTGAACCACCATGGCGCACAGGGCACACTTGATCAAGTCACCGGGCACAAACACCAGGGTACCCAGGAAGGCTTGGGTCCAGCTCAGATGGGCCAGTTTCACCAGACCAGCCACGCCCACCGCATGCACGACGAGCAGCCCACCCAGACTGGAGGCGATGAACGCACTGATGGCGGTCCGGTTCGGGGTTGAATGCGACAAGTGCGACATGATCCAGCCCGTGACCAGGGCGCCCAGTGGCCAACCGATCAGGTAGCCTGCCGAGGGGGCCATGAACACCCCCAGGCCACCCCGTCCACCGGACAGCAGCGGCAGGCCCAGCGCCACAGCGCACAAAAACAGCACCATGGCCTGAAAGCCCCGCTTGGCCCCCAACATGCTGCCTGCCAGCATGACACCGAGGGTTTGCAGGGTGATAGGCACACCCAGCGGAAGATCAATTTTTGGCACCAGGCCAAACACCGCCATCAAAGCGGCAAACAGGGCAACCAGGGTAAAAGAATGGGATGTTTTCATGGCGATAGGTTTTGTTTTTTTAAGAGGAAAAAATCAGCGTGTAGTGTCATTCCGTGAATGAGGTTATTCGCCCAAGCGAACTTCAAGCGTATCTGCGACCCGGCGCGCGGTCAGCAGCATCTGGATTATCAGCGGAGCCACCAGCCGTCGGCCGCCGGGTTTGCCGGTGCGTGCCCGGTGGGCATCGTCCAGGCGTTTCCAGACGACAAAAAAATGCTCGGTAAAACGCAGCATCATGGCCAGTTGAAACGCGAACCGCTCGGTGCGAATGCCGACGCGTTGCAGGGGTGACAGCACGCGCTCCATGACGTGCAGCAACTCGCTGGTGCGCGTGGTCAAGGTCAGGGCGATGCCCAACAACGATGCGCTCAAGAGCCGCAAGGCGCTGACCAGGCCCAGCAGGGGTTGTTGCATGTAGCTGTGAAAAGCCATTAGCAACAGCAACGCCAGCAACAAAGAGACCAGCAGCTTGCGCGCTGGCAACACCGCACGCCCCAGCGAGGCAAACAGCAGGGCGCACGCGGCTGCGCCGCAGCTGAGCATGATGGCATCGGTCAGCCAGAACTGCAGGGTTCCCAGCACGGCAAACAAGGCCAGTTTGAGGCCTGCAGGTATGCCGTGCAGCCAGGTGCGGTGTTCGCTGTAAAGGCTTCCCATGCTTGACTTGCTGTGTGGGTTCAGAGTTCGGGCGGCGTCGGCTCGGTCGCGCGGGCCAGGACATCGGCGCGGTAGGCGGCGCAGATGTCAGACCCCGGTCCGTCGCCACGGACCCGCCCCTGGTCCAGCCAAATGACGCGTTCGAAAGTGTTCACGTGTTCCAGCAGGTGGGTGGATACGATCACCTGCTGGCTGGCTTGTGCGATGTCCCGGTGGAGTCGTGCCTGACCGGGCAGGTCCAGACTGGCAAAGGGTTCATCCAGCAGCATCAGGGCAGGGGATGCCACCAGCAAAGCCAGCCAGCACACGTGTTGACGTTGCCCCTGGCTGAGGCTGGCAATGGTGCGTGCCGACCAGTGTGACAAACCTCTGGTTTGCAAAAAAGCGCGGGCCTGGGTGAGGGCTTCTTTGCGTGAAACGCCGGTGGGGCTCAGACTCAGGGCCAGTTCTTCCTCAACCGTTGGGAAGATGATTTGATCGTCCGGGTTTTGGAACATCATGCCAACCATGCCTGGGCGTTTGCTGCTCACTTCCCGGGTGTCCAGGCCACGCACCGTGACCGTGCCACTTTGCGGAATGTCCAGACCGCAAATCATGCGAAACAGGCTGCTTTTGCCTGCGCCGTTGTCGCCAATCAAGCCGATGCGTGGTTCATTGAGGTGCAGCGTCAGCTGGTCAAAGACGGTGTGGGGACCACGCCGCAGCGTGACGTTGGTGATGTCAAGCTGGGACGATTCCTCGGATTGATGATGCAATGGCAACAGATGACCTTACAGTTGAACGGATGGGTATTTTATCGAGTGGAACCGGATCGGCCTGCACGTTCGGCTACCCGGTGTGGCGCAAGGGGCAAGGCACCCGCATGTCGGCATAGGCGTGGGCAAACCCGTAAACTAGTAAAACTCACCCACGTATTTTGATTTAAACCACGCATGAAACACATCCAACTCGGACAGAGCAAGCTGTCTGTGACCCCCATCTGTCTGGGCACCATGACCTTTGGTGAGCAGGTGGACGAAGCAACCGCCCATGATATTTTGGACCGCTCTTTGGAGCGTGGGGTCAACTTCATTGACACCGCTGAAATGTACGCGGTGCCACCCAAGGCGGAAACCTTCAACGCCACTGAACGTATCCTGGGAAACTGGTTTGCCAAGCATCCCGAAAAGCGGCAAAAACTGGTGCTGGCCACCAAAGTGGCAGGTCCGTCTCGCAGCATGCCGTGGATTCGCGGAGGCAGTGGTGATTTGACAGCCAAGGACATTTTGGAAGCCTGTGATGGCAGCCTGAAGCGCTTGCACACCGACGTGATCGACCTGTACCAGATCCATTGGCCGGTGCGCTCGGTGCCTGCCTTTGGTGGCATTTATTACCATCCCGCTCAAGAGAGCGAAGGCACGTCCATTCACCTGCAGTTGGAAGCTTTGGGCAAGCTGGTGAAAGCGGGCAAAGTACGTGCGGTGGGGCTGTCCAATGAAACCCCTTATGGCGTGCACGAATTTGTGCGTTTGGCGGAGCAATATGATTTGCCGCGCGTGGCCACCGTGCAAAACGGCTACAGCCTGATCAACCGCAGCGTGGAAAACGCGTTGGATGAAACCATGCACCGCTTGGGTGTGTCGCTGCTGGCTTATTCACCACTGGCTTTTGGTTTGCTCACCGGTAAGTACGATGCCCAGGGTTTGACCGGGCCGGATGTGCCTGCGCAGGCGCGGCTGAAAAAATTCGAATCCACCCGCAAACAGCGCTGGGGCCGTCCCGAGGCACTGGCGGCGGCCAAGCGCTACAGTGCATTGGCGCGCGCCCATGCACTGACACCGCTTCAGTTGGCGCTGGCGTTTTGCTACACCAAGTGGCAGGTGGCCAGCACCATCATTGGCGTCACCTCGGTGGCGCAGTTGGATGAATGCCTGGATGTCTGGGGCACCACGCTCAGCCCAGAACTGCTCAAGGCCATTGATGCGTTGCGCTGGGAGCTTCGTGACCCCGCGCAGTGATTTGCAAATCGTTATTGGAATCTGATCCTCCTTATTTATGGCCAAAAAAGAACACGTTTCTGAAACCCCCGCCACGCAGTTGCTGAAGGCGAAAGGGGTGGCGTTTACCGAGCACCCCTACGAGTACCTGGAGCACGGTGGCGCGTTGCACAGCTCGGCGGAATTGGGCTGGGATGCGAATGCGGTCGTCAAAACCCTCATCATGCAAGACCAGGATGCCAAACCATTGGTGGTGCTGATGCATGGCAACCGCAAGGTGTCTACCAAAAATCTGGCCCGTCAGATCGGATCCAAATCGGTGGAGCCGTGCGCGCCTGAGGTGGCCAACCGGCACAGTGGCTACCTGGTAGGCGGCACATCGCCGTTTGGCACGCGTCGGGTCATGCCGGTGTTCATCGAATCCACCATTCTTGACCAGCCCAAAATTCTGATCAACGGCGGCCGGCGTGGCTATTTGGTAGGCATTGATCCCCAGGTGTGCGTGGAGGTATTGGGGGCCAAACCGGTGCAATGCGCGTCCGTAGAGGTTCTTTCCTAGAAATTGGATGCGGCTGTGCCGGTCCTTTCATAAAAATTGGACTGGTCAGCATTGCCAAAGCACTGGCAAAATAGCCGCCTTTCGCCCCAATGCTTGGGACTTCAGGAGTTGATTTGGAATCTATTGCACCTTTTTTCCCCATGCTGGCGGTCATCGCCGGGTATCTGGTTGGGTCGTTGTCGTTTGCGGTCATCGTCAGCCGGGTCATGGGCTTGGACGATCCGCGTACCTTTGGCAGCAAAAACCCAGGTGCCACCAATGTGTTGCGCTCAGGCAGCAAGGCCGCTGCCATCCTGACGCTGTTGCTCGATGCGGCCAAGGGATGGTTGCCGGTGGTGCTTGTTAAATGGTACGGACCCGCTTATGGTTTGGGTGATGGCACCATGGCCATGGTGGGGTTGGCGGCATTTTTGGGGCATTTGTTCCCGGTGTTTTTTAGATTCGTCGGTGGCAAGGGTGTGGCCACCGCGCTGGGCGTGTTGTTGGGCCTGAGCGGTTGGCTGGGTCTGGCGACTGCGCTGATCTGGCTGGGCATGGCGGCGGTGTTCCGTTACTCGTCATTGGCGTCGATCACCGCGGCATTGGCAGCCCCGGTGGTGTACGTGCTGGCCGACGGCAGTTTGTGGTTCATGAGCAGCCCTGTCGCGGTGGCGGTGGGCGTGATGGCGCTGTTTTTGCTGTACCGTCACGTGGAGAACATCAACCGCTTGATCAAAGGCAGCGAGTCCAGGCTGGGTAAAAAATCCAACGCTGGGGCGCATGCGTCACAGCCTGCGCGAGCGCCAGCCAAGCATGGACACCGCCACCCCCCTCACGCCGATCAAAAGTCCACTCCAAACAGGAACCGTTGATGAAACTCTGCATTCTTGAAAACGACATACTTGACCCTGCTGCAGAGCTCATCTACAAGGGCTATGGCCCGATGTTCGAGCGCCTGCTGCGCCAGGCCGGGGCTGAGGGTGAATTTGACATATTCAACACGGTGCGCGGCGAATACCCGGATTCTTATGATGCCTATGACGCGGTGTTGCTGACCGGCAGCAAGTTTGATTCGTTTTCACAGGAACCTTGGGTGCTGGTGCTCAAAGACCAGGTTCAAGGCCTGCTGCAAACCAAGAAGAAGCTTGTGGGCGTGTGTTTTGGTCACCAGCTGATTGCGCTGTGCATGGGGGCCAAAGTAGGGCGCGCACCGCAGGGTTGGGGCTACGGGCGCATGCAGTACCAATGGAACAGCCCCGACATGCCACAAGCCGATGGCCGTACCGAAGTCGCGTTGCTGGCCAGCCACCAAGACCAGGTGTTTGAGTTGCCCAGTGGTGCCAAATTGCTCGCCACCAGTGCGTTTTGTCCGGTGGCGGCGTTCGGGGTCGAAGACCGGGTGTTTTGTGTGCAGCCCCACCCCGAGTTTGTGGAAGATTACAGCGCCTATATCCTGAGCAAGCGGCGTGATTTTTTTGGTGAGGAGAAATACCAGGAATTCGCGCAAAGTCTGTCACAAGGGCATGACGGCCCTGCGGTGGCACGCATGATGGTGTCGTTCATCAAAGGCCAATAAGTTTTTTCAAAACAATTCCAGAACCGCGCAACCCCGGGCGAGGATTTCGCCGGGGTACTGGTTTGCTTTTCCGACCCTCGTGAGGCCAGTTTGCGCAACGTCGGGCGGTAGCCAGTGGGTTGCTTGTGCTGTGGATAACAGATGTGATAAGTGTAGGGTGAAGTGCACGACAGCCGATTGCGCAATGTACTCACATTCCTTAAATATCGCATTTATATGCTTTTATGTTAAAAAATGTTGGCACAATCTGCTTTTAATATAAATTAGACAGCAATCCATGAATCTTGACAAGTTTGACCAGCACATCCTGGAAGTGCTCCAGCAAGACGGGCGTATCAACAACCAGGATCTGGCCGAGCGCATCGGCTTGTCGCCTTCTCCTTGCCTGCGCCGGGTGCGCGCGCTTGAAGAGTCGGGTCTGATTCAGGGCTACCGGGCACTGCTTGATGCGAAGAAGCTGGGTTTGACCCTGATGGCGCTGATCCACATTTCCATGGATGTCCACACGCCCGAGCGGTTTGCCAATTTTGAAAATGCAGTGACTGCACTTCCGGAAGTGCTGGAATGTTTGCTGATCACCGGGCAAGATGCGGACTACCAGCTCAAGGTGGCGGTGCGCGACATGGACCACTACCAGTCCCTGCTGCTCAATCAGCTCACACGCATCACCGGCGTGACCGGTGTGCATTCCAGTTTTGTGCTGCGTCAAGTGGTGAACAAGACCGCGTTTGCGGTGTGGGCCGCCTGAGCCTGGAACACCAGGCGCAGCTGATGATCATGCAAGCCGTTACTTCGGCTTGCTGGGGGAGCCGCCTGGCGCAAACTGGTGCCACGCCCGACGCAGTTGGGTGTCTGACGTAAAGCCTGCCAGCGCCGCCGCCTGCGTCACGTTGCTGCCGGATTGCAAAGCGGTTTGGGCCAATGCCAGCCGGATACGGCGTAAATAGGCGAGTGGTGCAATGCCGGTGTGTTCAACAAATATCCGGGTCAGATGGCGTGGCGACGTGCACGCCAGCGTAGCCATGGTGTCCAGCGTCCAACTGTGCTGGGTTGGCTGCCAATGGCATCCTGTACCCGGTGCAGGGCGGGGTGCAGGTGGTTGCGGTAGCTCAAAAAGGGCGACAACTCCGGGTCTTGCGGGCCGCGGCGCATGGCCACCACCATGGTTTGGGCCACCTGCGCTGCAATCGCCTCGCCACAGGTGCAGGCAATGCGGTGCAGCATCAGGTCAATGCCGGTAGTGACGCCCGCGCTGCTGTACACCGGCGCATCTTCCACAAACACACGGTTCGCCACGACATGGCAGCTGGGCTCTACCGCTTGCAGTTCCTCCAGATGTTGATGGTGTGTGGTGACGTGGCGGCGCGCCAGCAGCCCGGCGTGGGCTGCCAGCACCGATCCTGCGCACACGGTGATCAGCTCCAGTTGATGGTCGATCAGCCTGAGTCCTCGCAGCCAATGCAGCAACGCTTGTAGGGGCTCCGATGTGGTGGAAATCCCCTTTCCCGGCAGACCCACCAGCACCAGCCAGGTCGGTTTGTGCAAGGTGGCGGGCAGCGCTTCAATGCCTGTTAGCCGCAAGCCGACAGAGCTGACCTGATCGGTGCAAGGTCCGACAAAACGCAATACAAATCGTGGTGGCAAGCCCTGCGCCTGCAACGCCTGGTTGGCAATGCGCAAGGCCTCCGCCGGGCCAGCCCAGTCCAGCGCCAGACTGTCGGGCAGCAGGGCAAACAGCACCTCGATGGGCGCGTCTTCCTGGGGGTTTTCAGGTGGGGTCATGGGCTTTCCAGGGGTAGTCCATCTGGCGCGCTGTCAGTGTGGCCAGCTCATGACCGGCCACGCGCGCGACCAGATGCAGGCTCATGTCCATACCCGCGCTGATGCCCGCCGACGTGACCAGTGCACCGTTGTCGATCCAGCGAGCGTCGTCACATACTGTCAATGCCGGGAAAGCGGCTTGCAGCTCGGCCACGTCTTCCCAGTGCGTGGTGACCTTGCCGCTGCGCAGCACCTTGCTGGCGGCAAGTAAAAAAGCACCCGTGCACACCGATGCGGTGATTTGGGCCTGCGCTGCCGTGCCAGCAATCCAGTCCAGCGTTTGGGGGCAGGCCATGGCCGCATTGACCACGCCGCCAGGCACCACCAACAGGTCGCACGGCGGGTGATGGGCGAAGCTATGCTCGGGCAGCACGCGCAATCCGGCACGGGCCTGGACCGGTTGTCCGTCGCGCGAGACGCAAAACACCTCAAACAACGTGCCTGCTTCTGGGTTGCGCCTGCCAAATACCCGGTTGGCGGTGGTGAACACTTCGTAGGGGCCGGCAAAGTCCAGGACCTCAACGTCATCAAATACCAGAATGGCGACCGACCAGGGGTGTTGCGCACTCATGCGTGGGTATCCACTGCGCGTGCCAGTGCCTGCGTCGGGCTGCAAATGGTGGCAAAGCGGTCTTTCAGCACCGTCGCGGTGCGGGTCTTGATGTCTGCCGCGCTCAGGGTGCTGTCGTCCAGTTGCTGCATGTCCCAGGTCAGGGTGGCCTCCAGGCAGTAGTCCACCTGCCAGCCCAGGTCGGAGGCGTGGCGCGTGGTGGTTTCGCAGCATTGCTCGGTGCGGATGCCGCTGATGATCAGCCGCTGAATACCGTGTTGCGTCAGCCACACGTCCAGCCCGGTGCCCACCAAGGCGCTGTGGCGACCCTTGTAAAACGTGGCCGCAGGTTCAAAGTCATGCAGTTCGGCCAGGGGGTGCACACAACCCGACTCGCGTGAGAACGGGTTGTCGGCGGTTTTGGGGCCGTCCACATGAAAAATCCGCACGATGGGCACGTCAGCGGCGATGCAGCCGTCAATCAGCGCGTTTTGAGCGGCCAGGTAGGCGGGCAGGTCGGTGGCGGTGAAGTAGGGGCGTTGGCGGAAAGACTCTTGGGCATCAATCAAAATAAGACATGTATTCATGGTTGGATCTCCGTGGTTGAAGCCTTGATCATGAATTGTTCATAGGTCAAATTCCATTTGAAGCTGGACCAATATCGATCATATTCGGACATGTTAAGTGATCCGAATGTACGCCACCGCCATGGGGACGATCCTCGGTCAGGTGTTTGCTTTCAAACCCTGCACCAATGCACCCAACGCGATGCCTGCCAAGGCCCAGAGCAGCTCCAGGTTGCCGGTGCCCAAGGCCGCGATGGCCGGGCCGGGGCACACGCCGCACAGACCCCAGCCGATACCAAACAGCGCCGCGCCCAGCAGGGTGTCGCGGTTCCAGACACTGGGGTGCACATGAAAGTGATTGTCCAACAGGGGTTGCTTCAACACGCGTGGTGCCATTTTGTAGGTGACCCACACCACGCACACTGCGCCGCCCATCACCAGCATCAAGCCAAAGTCTTTGAAGTTCAAGAAACTCAGCACCACTTCGGGTTGAATCATGGTGGCCATGGACAGACCAAAGCCAAAAAGGGCACCAGCCACCAGCGTGGCCATGGCGCGTGCCATCTGAATGAAGTTCATGCTAACCACCTTGCGGCAAGGTGGGCGGTCAGAAAGGCGGTGGCCATGAAGGTCAGCACCGCGTAAAGCGAAGGCAGTTGCATCGACCCCAGTCCGCAAATCCCGTGGCCCGAGGTGCAGCCGTTGCCAAGGCGTGCACCATACCCGACAAAAAAACCACCGACCAGCAGTTGCCAGGCCGGTACCGCCGTGGTTTGTGGCGCGCCGCCAGCCCAGCCGAGCCACCAGATCAGCCCGCCCAGCACCAAGCCGGCTGCATACACCAGCCGCCAGCTGCGTGACTGTGTGAACCGTGTTTGCTGAAAGAACGGCCGCTGCACCAGATACGACCAGCTGCTGGAAAACACCGTGCTCATACCGCCGATGCGACCCGTCAGTACAAAAAGCACGCTGGTGCCCAAGCCAATCAGCAAGCCGCCAAGCAGGTAATGTGGCCAGCCCAGGGGAAAAAGTGTTTGAACAAGATTCATGGCGCGGGATTATCCACGTCGCGTCTGGACAACGCTGCAGAATACCTTCAAACACCATTCAGCGGGATTCTTGCAGGCGCGCGTCCTTGGGGTAGCCGATGGCGTAAGCCGCGGTAAAGCGGGCCGTCTTGCCGGCGTCCAGGTTCATGGACCACATCACGATGCCGGGCTGCTCGTTCCAGCTGGTGGCTTGGGGTTGCGGGGTGAAGGTGGTCTCCACACCGACCTTTTCGTTGACCGCAACGGGCGATGCCTCCAGCACCTGCAGGCTGACCGGTGTGGTGTGGCGGTTTTGCACGGTGTAGGCACGCTCCACCGTGCGCTGTGCGCGTGAGCCGACAAATCCGGCGGTGCCGCGCATGTCTTTTTGCGGCTCTACACGCACGGTGACCAGTTCATCCCGCCCGAACGACATCGACAGCATGCCTTTGCTGGGGGATTGCAGCGTGTCGGTGCCCACATAAGCGCCGTCCCGATACAGCTGCAACGGCCCTCTTGGCCACACCCCTTCGGGCTGTGCCAGTTCAGCAACCAGCCAGGCACTGGCATCGGCCAGCGGCGTGGTGCGCGCCAGCAAGGCGACGGTCACCTCCTGCGAACCCAGTCCGATCGTTACCCGCTGTCCGCTTGAAGGCACATCCATGCGCTGTGGCACCGCAAACTCGGTGGCAAAAGCGTTGTTGAACACGCTCACGTCAAAGGACGGCATGGGCGTGGATTCATCTGCGGTCTTGAGCACCGACCGCATGGCCGGTGCTGGTGCGGCCATGAGCGCCATGGGTCTGACCATCCCGCCCTCAGCCAGGGGCTCTGCAATGCCAATCTGCCACGGCGTAGGCTGTGGTCCGGTTGTGCCGTGCCGGGGCTGTCCGGTGGACAGGCGCATGGGCACGCCCAGCCAGTCCTCGCCGGTGGCTTGCGCAACTTGCGCCTGCCGCTCGACCTTAAGTTTGCTGGCGTGTGTGTCAAGCAGGGCGCGGTAGGTGGGTGCCCAGCCCGGACCGTTGATTTGGTAGCTCAGTCGCACTTCGGCTTCGCGCGGTGCGTCCAGCGTGATGCTGACCGACACCACGCGCGCACGCCCGGCCAGCAGGCGGCTGCGCTGCGCCAACAGTGGCTTGAGTGCGCTGTCCAGGGCCTCTTGCTGTCGATCAATCTGGTGCTGGCGCGTCAATGCCTCTTGCCCGGCGCGGCGCAGCGCATCGCTGATGGCGGAGAGATTTTTCGGGTCCGGGGCGGACACGGTGGAGGAATTTGTCTTGCCAGGGGTGAAACCGCGCAGGTAGCCGGTTGCCATGTCGATGCCCTCGGACTCCGCGGTCAGCAAGGCTTTTTTGTCCTCCAGTTCCTGGATGCGGGCATCCACTGGCGTGCCATCACAGGCGGGCACGGCCTCACGGGCCTCGTTCAGAACCGCCAACTCGCCCAAACGTACCGATGCATCGGCAGACACCGCCAGACTCTGCATGTCCAGGGCGGCGGGCAGGCAGGCAAAGGTCAGTTTTTTGCTGCCAGCCGTCACTTTGGTAACCCGTTCAACGGTTGCGCTTGCAGGGTACAGCGTGACCATCGCAATGCGCGAATCGGTCACGCCAGCCATTTGTGCCATGGCCGGGATGCTGCCCAACAAGGCGCAGCTTGTCAGCGCCGCGAGGGTTGTCAACGGATATGCAGATTTGATTTTCATGGGCATGAGCGCTTGCACGCAGGAGGATTTTCAGTCTTCAAATTGAAGTGGCAACCAATGCGGCGATGATAGAGCCATGCACACCCATCACGCCACCCCTGATAAAGACGCCATTGCCCTGCTGCCCACTTTTGAGCGGCTGCTGTTGGACCGCATCACGCTGGTGAGCACCGGTGAACAGGCGCAACAGGCCTGCGCGGTGCTGGCCCAAGCCCGTGCCTGGGGTTTTGACACCGAATCCAAGCCCACCTTCAAGGTGGGCGAGGTGTCTGACGGGCCCCACATCTTGCAGCTTTCTACGCCAGAGCGCGCCTGGGTTTTTCAGTTGCATGATCTTGCATGCCGTGCGGTTGCCGCACAGTTGCTGGCCATGCCTGGCATTGACAAGGCCGGTTTTGGGTTGGGGGATGACACCAAACGCATCGTTCGCAAATTGGGCATTGAACCCCAGGGCATTCTGGAGCTCAATGCCGTCTTCAGGCAGCGTGGCTACCGCAAGGACATGGGCGTGAAAGGGGCGGTGGCGGTGCTGTTCAACCAGCGCTTCATCAAAAGCAAAAAAGCTGCCACCAGCAATTGGGCCAACCCGCACCTGACCGAAGCGCAATTGGTCTACGCCGCCAACGATGCGTATGCCGCCATCAGGGTGTATGACATGCTTGGGCTACCAGTTTAGTTTTTGTAAATCAGGATGTAGCCCTTGTCATACCTTGTTTCTATACTTCTTAAAAGATAGCAAAAACAGGGAGAAGGACAAATTGTTTCGCCACAACAGGGCCTATACCACAGCCAGAGGTGCGCAAAACCAGGGTGTTTCAAGCTGCCTAAATAACAGGCACGACCCGCAAGCTCAAGGCGGATGCGGCCTGTGGCGCTTGTGAACACGCTTATCCACAAGCTAACCCACAGTCCGCAGGGGTAATTCCATTTCTAATTCATAAGTGAAACTAAAAGTGCCGAAATAATCCAAGGCCAGGATACGATCGACTGCAGTCTATTGGGATCATCTTCAAAGCTTTTCAACGCCAGCAACAGG
>CAIOAQ010000263.1 GCA_903856025.1 uncultured beta proteobacterium | reverse complement strand
CTGGGGGGTTTGCTGTTGTGCCAGTTGGCTGAAAAAACCGGGGCGCTGCAACTCCATGCGTGCCGCCCAGATGCGGTTGTTGTCGAGCAGATTTTGAACAGAGCTTGTCATGGTGGGCATTTAAAGAACACCACTGTAGCTGAAAGCCACCGATGGCACTTAACCCTGGATGCCGCTAAGGGCATACCCAAGTCCAGCTTCTCCGTCAAAAAGTATTACCCACTCAGGCACACGGTTAAACTGCATTGACTCCTCTCTGTAACCGCTGGAATTCGGGCCCAGCCAGTCTCCATTCAATCTTCCGTAAAAATCAGAACAATGGCACCGCATTCCTCGACCTTTGACTACTACCGGCGCCATTTCAGCCAGGATGCGCTGGCTTCCATCGTTGTGTTTCTGGTCGCCTTGCCGCTTTGCATGGGGATTTCCATTGCCTCAGGCGTGCCGCCCACTGCAGGACTGGTGACCGGCATCATCGGCGGTCTCGTGGTGGGCGTGCTGGCGGGTTCGCCTTTGCAGGTCAGTGGCCCGGCCGCTGGACTGACCGTGCTCGTGTGGCAAATCGTTCAGCAGTATGGTCTGCCCATGATGGGTGTGATCGTGCTACTGGCGGGGTTGTTGCAACTCACCGCCGGGCTGCTGAAGCTGGGGCAATGGTTTCGTGCAGTGTCACCTGCCGTCATCCACGGCATGCTGGCGGGCATCGGCGTGCTGATTTTTGCCTCGCAGTTCCATGTGATGTTGGATGGCACACCGATAGGCTCAGGCATCGACAACCTGGTCGGGCTTTTCGGAGCCGTGTCGCAGGCCCTGTCTGCCGGCGGGCCACCTGCTTTGGCGTTGGGCATTGGCGCGCTGACCATCACCACCATCGTCTTGTGGACCAGTTTTGCTCCCAACAAACTCAAGATGCTGCCGGCGCCGCTGGTGGCCATCATCGTTGCTGTGGTCACGTCATCGCTGCTGCATCTGCCCATCAAGTACATCCCGGATCTGCTTGCCAACCCTGGCGACATTCACAACATCTGGTCGGTGGTGCAATTTCCGACCTTCGAGAGTCTCGGGAAGATTTTCAACAGCGGGGTGCTGGTGGCGGCGGCTTCGGTGGCCTTCATTGCCAGCGCCGAAACCTTGCTGTGTGCCAGCGCGGTCGACCAGATGCACCAAGGTCCTCGTACCAAATACGACAAGGAACTGGCCGCCCAGGGTGTGGGCAATGTGCTGTGCGGACTGCTGGGTGTGCTGCCACTGACCGGCGTGATCGTGCGCTCCAGCGCCAATGTCGATGCGGGCGGAACGACCCGCAGTTCGGCCATCTTGCATGGTGTCTGGCTGCTGGTGTTCGCGTCCGTGCTGCCGTTCACGCTGGCCTACATCCCGGTGGCGAGTCTGGCCGGGCTGCTGGTGTTCACCGGTTACAAGCTGGCCTACCCCAAGATCGTGCCCAAGTTGCTTCAGTTTGGAAAAACCGAAGCAGCCATTTATTTCTCCACCATCATCGTGATTGTCTCGGCCGATTTGCTAAAGGGCGTGTTGTTTGGTCTGGCGCTGTCCATCTTCAAGCTGCTGTATGTGTTCTCACACCTCGAATTTCGCTGGGAAGAGGACGCTGCCAAAAACCGGCTGAGCCTCTACCTCAAGGGCTCAGCAACGCTGATTCGCTTGCCCTTGCTTGCCGCGAAACTCGAAGGCGTGCCCCAAGGCACCCAATTGCACCTTCATATTGAAGATTTGGACTACATCGACCACGCCTGCCTGGACCTGCTCGCCAATTGGGAAAAGCAGCACGAGGCCTCTGGCGGCGTGCTGGTCATCCAATGGGAAGCGCTGTCCCGAAAGTACCACCAACGCAGGCGTAAGGCATTGAAAGCGGCTGCCTGAGCAGCAGCCGCCGTCGGTATCAGCAGGTCTCGGCAAACAGTTCCCGGCCGATCAGCATGCGCCGGATCTCGGATGTGCCCGCGCCAATTTCGTAGAGTTTGGCATCGCGCCACAGGCGGCCCAGCGGATATTCATTGATGTAGCCGTTGCCGCCAAAGATCTGGATGCCTTCACCGGCCATCCAGGTGGCCTTTTCAGCGGTCCACAAAATCACCGAGGCGCAGTCTTTGCGCACCTGGCGCACGTGTTCCACGCCCAACAAGTCGAGGTTTTTGGCCACGGTGTAGGCGAAGCTGCGCGCGGCCTGCAGCACGGTGTACATGTCTGCCACCTTGCCTTGAATCAGTTGAAATTCGCCAATGCTTTGACCAAACTGCTTGCGGTCGTGAATGTAGGGAATGACGTTGTCCATCACACTTTGCATGATGCCCAGGGGGCCACCTGTGAGCACGGCACGTTCGTAGTCCAACCCGCTCATCAACACCTTGGCACCGTTGTTCAGACCGCCCAGAATGTGAGATTCAGGCACTTCCACGTTGTTGAACACCAATTCACCCGTGTTCGATCCGCGCATGCCCAGCTTGTCGAGTTTTTGTGCGATCGAAAATCCCGGCATGCCCTTCTCGATCAAAAACGCGGTCACACCCCGCGCACCCAGCTCAGGCTCGCTCTTGGCATAGACCACCAGCGTGTCGGCCTCAGGGCCGTTGGTGATCCACATCTTGTTGCCATTGAGCAGGTAATAGCCGCCCTTGTCCTCGGCTTTGAGCTTCATGGACAGTACATCACTGCCGGCACCCGGCTCGCTCATGGCCAATGCGCCCACATGTTCGCCGCTGATGAGTTTGGGCAGGTATTTGGCGCGCTGCACTGGCGTGCCATTGCGTCGGATCTGGTTCACACACAGGTTGCTGTGCGCACCATAGGACAGACCCACGCTGGCGGATGCGCGGCTGATTTCCTCCATGGCAATCATGTGCGCCAGGTAGCCCATGTTGGCACCGCCGTATTCTTCTCCCACGGTGATGCCGAGCACGCCCAGGTCGCCCATCTTGCGCCACAGATCGGCCGGAAACTCGTTGTTGTGGTCGATCTCGGCGGCGCGTGGGGCAATTTCGGTTTGTGCAAAGTCATGCACAGCATCTCGCAAGGCATCGATGTCTTCGCCGAGTTGAAAGTTGAGTCCTGGCAAGTTGTTCATGGATTTGTCTCCTGGGTTGGTTTGGTTTTTTTGGTTCAGTAGGTTTTCGGCACCGGCATCACGGTTTGCTGCATCACAGCACACAGGGTGGATGTGCCGTCATCGGCGATGTGGCTGACCTCCGCACTGGTGATGATGATGCGTTTGCCTGCCTTGACCACACGACCGGTGGCGCACAGCTCGCCGCCCTGGCAGGCCGCCAGAAAATTGATTTTGTATTCGACGCTGACCACTTCCATGCCCTCAGGTGCCACAGTCAGCGCGGCGTAGCCACCCGCAATGTCCGCCAGCGCGCCTACCGCACCCCCGTGAAACGCGCCTTGCTGTTGGCTGGCTTTGTCAGAAAATGGCAGGGTGATGACACATTCACCATCCACAACGCGAAGCAGTTCTGCCCCCAGGTGACGCATCAGCCCCTGGCGCTCCAGGCTGCGTTGCACGCGTTGTTGTGGCGTTTCGGAAGGTGTGTGGTGTGTCATGAAGAGGGGTAATTGAGCTCAGGCTGTCGCGCGAACAGCGGGGGGTTGGGCTGCGGATTTACGCAGGGACTTGGTCAGCAAGGCTTTGGCCTCGCGCTGGTGAACTTTCAGCTCGTCCAGGTTGGCCTGCAGGTCGGTCATCTGGTCTTGCAACTGTTGCTGGTGGAGGCTGAGCACTTCCAAATATTTTTCCAGCTGCGCGGTGGTGTCACGCGGGCTGTCGTACATGTCGATGATTTCCTTG
>CAIOAQ010000262.1 GCA_903856025.1 uncultured beta proteobacterium | reverse complement strand
CATGAACAAGGCTGGTTTGACGGCGCGGGTGATGTCCGCCATCGCCATTGAACAGGTGGTCGAACCCTATGTGCGCCCCAAGGCGCTACAGTACCTTGAAGAAGGTAAAGTGGTGATCTTTGCTGCAGGTACTGGCAATCCATTTTTTACGACCGACACCGCTGCTGCTTTGCGTGGGGCTGAAATTGGTGCACAAATTGTGCTCAAAGCGACCAAAGTTGATGGCGTCTATACGGCCGATCCAAAAAAGGATGCCACCGCCACCCGATACAGCAAAATCTCTTTTGATGATGCTATCGCGCAAAATCTGGGGATCATGGATGCCACTGCTTTTGCATTGTGTCGCGATCAAAAATTGCCCGTGAAGGTTTTTTCGATCTTTAAACACGGTGCTTTGAAACGCGTGGTAATGGGTGAGGACGAAGGCACCTTGGTGTATGCCTGAGCGTGTCAGAATTCAGCTCATGGAGTTGCATTGAACGTTGAGTAAGGGGACTGTATGCCGATTGCTGAAATTAAAAAAAATGTCGAAACAAAGATGGATCTTTCGATCGAATCTTTCAAACATAATCTGACAAAAATCCGTACCGGTCGGGCCAATCCTGCCATTCTTGACACGGTGCAGGTGGACTACTACGGGTCGATGGTTCCCATCAGCCAGGTTGCCAATGTATCGTTGCTGGATTCACGCACGATCAGTGTGCAGCCTTGGGAAAAAGGCATGGGCGCAAAAATAGAAAAGGCTATTCGCGATAGCGATTTGGGTGTCAATCCGTCGTCTATGGGTGATCTGATCCGTGTACCCATGCCTCTGATGTCAGAGGAGCGACGTAAGGAATTAACAAAGCTGGTTCGCAACGAAGGCGAAGGTGCAAAAGTTGCCGTGCGCAACTTGCGCCGTGATGCCAATGAATCGGCTAAAAAATTGGTGAAAGACAAGCTGGCTTCTGAGGACGAGCAAAAACGCTGTGAGACGGATGTGCAGAAGGTGACAGATAAACATATTTCTGTCATAGACCAGTTGATCGCCGCCAAGGAACAAGACATCATGGCGGTCTAAGCCAGCCATGCAAAGTTCACATGTTCCTCATCACATTGCCATCGTGATGGACGGCAATGGCCGCTGGGCCAATAAGCGGTTTATGCCCCGTATCGCGGGACATAAGCAAGGCGTTGAATCTCTCAAACGTTGTGCAAAGGCTTGCGATGCGCGGGGTGTCAGAGTTTTGACAGTGTTCGCGTTTTCGTCTGAAAATTGGAAACGTCCAACTGAAGAAGTGACCGGTTTGATGGATTTGTTTGCCATGGCCCTTGCTCGTGAGGTGCAGCAACTCAAGGCAGATGGCGTTCAGTTACGTTTTGTTGGAGAGCGGCAAGGTTTGTCTGCCAGGGTCCTCAAAGGCATTGAACAATCCGAAGCAGACACCGCAGCAAACACCCGTTTGGTATTGAACGTTTGTTTTAATTATGGTGGTCGTTGGGATATTGTTCATGCTGCTGCCAAATTGGCCGGAAGTGGACAACCCGTGAATGAGCAAACTCTGAGCTCTGCCATGTCGTTGGCACATGTGCCTGACCCGGACCTCGTCATCCGCACTGGTGGTGAGTTACGCATCAGTAATTTTTTGCTGTGGCAGTCTGCCTATTCCGAATTCGAGTTTGTAGACACCCTTTGGCCAGACTTTGATGAGATAGCGCTTGATGCGGCTATAGCATCCTATTCCTCACGCGAAAGGCGTTTTGGGAAAACATCCGAACAGATTAAGCCCAACGCTCCAGCGGGTGCAGAGGGCTGAGTCTGCCATGCTCAAGCAGCGCGTCATTACAGCCCTTCTACTTTTGGTAGTTTTGCTGCCAACCTTGTTCTACAGAGAAGCATGGCCATTTACCCTGTTGGCACTGGTATTTATTGCCGCTGCGGCGTGGGAATGGGCTAGAGCGAATGGATGTGGGCAAGTAATGGCCGTGGTGGTAGGGTTGGTTTGCTGTTTGGGATGCAGTGTGTTGTGGTGGGCGGGTTGTTTGCAACAGACTATGCCAAGACTGTGGTTGATGGTAGGCTCATTTTGGGTTCTCGGCGGTGCGTGGGTTCTGAAGGCTGGTGTGACTGCTTGGAATGACCATGCCCGTTGGATTCGCCTTGTCATGGGTGTGCTTGCTTTGTCGATGACGTGGTTGGCCATTGGTCAAGCTAAAGTCATTGGGGTGAATTTTCTGCTGTCTGTACTCGCGTTGGTGTGGGTTGCGGATATCGCAGCTTATTTCTCAGGTCGCGCCTGGGGAGGGCGCTTTAGCCAAAGCAAGCTGGCTGCGTCCATCAGTCCTGGCAAAAGCTGGGAAGGTGTTTGGGGTGGCATGGCTGGGGTCTTGCTGCTGGCTTGGGCTTGGCGGTATGCTGATCGTGTGACTGAATCTACTGTGCCAAGTCTGTACACCCATGTAGGCAATAAAAGTCTGTTGCTGTTGCTAATTACCTGCCTGTTCATGTCTGCCATGAGCGTGATGGGAGATTTGATTGAATCACTGGTCAAGCGCAGCGCTGGCATCAAGGACAGCAGTGGCTTGTTACCCGGTCATGGTGGCGTGTTGGATCGGGTGGATGCCTTGTTGCCAACGTTGCCGTTGGCCATGATGTTGTATTCTTTATAAGGTGCTTATGATCCAGCCGCATGGAATGCCGCGCCAACGAGTAGCCATTCTGGGCTCTACGGGTTCGATCGGTGTCAGCACACTGGAGGTGATTGAGCTTCACCCTGAGCGATTTGAGATTTTTGCGCTGACAGCTTCAACACGTGTGGAAAAAATGCTTGCGCAGTGTGTGCGATTCAAGCCTGCATTCGCCGTGATGGCCAGTGAGGTGCATGGCACGGAGTTGGCACGAAAATGCCAAAATTTGGGTCTGTCTACGCGCGTTTTGTCTGGTGCCACGGCCATTGAAAACATGGCACAACATGAGGCAGTGGACACGGTTATGGCCGCCATTGTCGGTGCTGCTGGCTTGGCTTCTTGCTTGGCTGCGGCCCGTTCTGGCAAGCGCTTGTTGTTGGCAAACAAGGAAGCGCTGGTGGTGGGGGGCGAGTATTTTCTTCAAGCTGTCAAGTCAGGCGGCGCCAAATTGTTGCCCATAGACAGCGAACACTCCGCTATTTTTCAGTCCCTGCCCGACGACCCTGAAACGTGGCCTGCGCAAATTGACAAAATCATTTTGACCGCCTCAGGCGGACCCTTTCGCCGGCACAACCCTGATACGTTCTCACAAATCACCCCCGAGCAGGCTTGTGCGCACCCTAACTGGGTGATGGGCCGGAAAATCTCCGTGGATTCGGCCACCATGATGAACAAAGCGCTGGAGGTTATTGAGGCGCGTTATCTGTTTGGTGTCACGCCAAGGAAAATAGAGGTGGTCATTCACCCCCAAAGCGTGATCCATTCGATGGTCCAGTATCGTGACCATTCTGTGATTGCACAACTAGGCACACCAGACATGAAGGTTCCGATTGCATACGGCTTGTCCTGGCCAGATCGCATGACATCGGGTGCCACCGCGTTGGATTTCAAAGTCATGAACGACTTGTCTTTTGAATCGGTGCAAGACCACGGACATGCACAGCGTTTTCCTGGGTTGGCCTTGGCATGGTCGGTGTTGGAAGCAGCACCGGGTACAACCGCGGTACTTAATGCCGCGAACGAGATCGGGGTAGAAGCTTTTTTAGATCGACGCATTCGTTTTGATCAGATACACACAGTGAACATGGAAACTCTTGGCGCCATTTGTCCTGCCCCACCGCAGTCGCTGGAAGATCTTCTTGCGCTGGATGAACAGGCTCGGGCGAGTGCCAGCGCAGTGATTGCACGTATTGGCATCTGATTCATTCGTTCTTTTTTAACATGCTGACATTGCCTGCGTTCATTCTGGCCATCGCCTTGTTGATTGCTGTGCATGAGTACGGACACTATCGGATGGCTCTGGCATGTGGGGTAAAAGTTTTGCGGTTTTCCATTGGTTTTGGCAAACCCGTATTTCGGTGGCAATCGAAACACTCCGAAACAGAATTTGTCCTGGCGTTGTTTCCTGTGGGTGGCTATGTCAAGATGCTCGATGAGCGTGAAGCACCTGTCGCTTCTGATATCCGACACCACGCATTCAACACCCGGCCATTGGGATGTCGAGCGGCGATTGTGGCGGCTGGTCCATTGGCAAACCTTGGTTTGGCGGTATTGCTTTATGCCTGTGTGAACTGGGTGGGAGTGGAGTTGCCTGCGCCTGTTTTGAGTCGCCCAGAAGCACAAACTTTGGCGAGTCAGGCCGGAATATTGGGCGGCGAGCGTGTCTTGCGTGCCTGCATTGAAAGTCAATGTTCTCGGGAAATACGGTCGTTTGACGATGTGCGTTGGGTATTGACGCAGGCCAGCCTGGAGGGACTGGATGTGGAGTTGATTCTGTCAGCAGTTCACGGAAATAAACACAGCACAGTCATAAAACTGTCTTCTATAAACATAACTGAAGTTGACGCACAGCTGTTTGCCAGAATCGGAATTGTTGGCCCATTCAGTCGGCCGTTGATAGGAAAGACGTTGATTGACAGTGCGGCGCAACGTGCAGGACTTCAAGACGGTGATGAGGTTATTTCTGTCAATGGACACCAGGTGGTCGATGGCGCGCAGTTGAGGGAATGGATCCGCCAGTCTAACGCGGGTGAGGTGGATCATCCGCAAAAGTGGCTCATTTTTCGCGGTGATCAAAAAATTGAACTTCAAATCGTTCCAAAGGTGGTCAAAGAAGGTGGATTGACGATTGGACGCATTGGAGCTTATGTTGGTGCACAGCCGGAATTGGTATTGGTTCGTTTTGGTGTGTTTGATGGGGTGTGGCAGGCAGCAGTGAAAACGTGGAACGTTTCAACCTTAACACTTAAGATGATAGGGAAAATGCTGATAGGGGAAGCATCTATCAAAAATATCAGCGGGCCGTTGACGATGGCTGATTACGCAGGTAAATCTGCCGGTCTGGGTTTTACGCAATATCTTACTTTTTTGGCCTTGATCAGTGTAAGTTTGGGTGTCTTGAACCTGCTGCCGCTGCCAGTTTTGGATGGTGGACACCTGATGTATTATCTTTG
>CAIOAQ010000261.1 GCA_903856025.1 uncultured beta proteobacterium | reverse complement strand
CCTGTTGCTGGCGTTGAAAAGCTTTGAAGATGATCCCAATAGACTGCAGTCGATCGTATCCTGGCCTTGGATTATTTCGGCACTTTTAGTTTCACTTATGAATTAGAAATGGAATTACTTGTAAATACGGTGAGTACGCCGGTGTAGCCATAGAGGTGATGGCGCGCGATTTCTCCTGCGGCAAAAAACCCCACCAGGGGCACCTCGCCCAACGCGCGGCGGATGATCTGCAGTTCTGCACTTTCCCCGCCAAAATGCGTCCCACCACGCCCGTTGCAGCTCACGTAAATGGCACCGGCAATGCCGCGTGCGGCGTGCGGTGCGGCCTCGGCATCTGATGCGGCCAGGGCAGACGCGATCTCCAAAGCCTGCTCTTGCGGCTCCAGCTCTTCACGAATTTCCGAGCAGACACGCATCAAGTCAGCGCGTGCAGCTTGGACATTGCGCTGACAAAAAGCCAATTCCATGCCCTCGGACACCAGATCAGCCACCGCCACACCGGCGCGTGCCGGGTCCAGTCCAATGATGTGACGCACCACCACGTCAGGGCCGAAGTTGCCGGTACGCAGCACCGTTTGCGCCGCGTCGGCCATGGCGGCGGGCTCGGTCAAACCGACCAGCGTGGCACGCACGGCGTGCAAGGCTTCTTTGGGTTCATCAAGTGACACTTTCAACTCGCGCAGCATCACCTCCAGCGCCGGCTCACCGTCCAGCGCCAGCACCACATTGCGCTCGGCAGCGGTGACCTTGTGCGCCCTGTTGATAGGCAGGCAGCCTTGTGTGACGCGTGAGATCAAAGCCACGTCCGGTCCAAAAGCGACACCGCTCAGGCCGCCGCTGAATACCCCACTGGCCGCGCCTTGGCCCTTGACGTTGCCGTCAGCGGCAACCGCGAACTGGACGGCTTTACCCCGGCTGCTGGAGAGTCCTCCGAACACGTAGCCTGAGTCGGTGCGCTGGGCCAGTTCTGCAATCAGCTCGGTCAACTCGGGCGTGGCGGGGTCGGCGTGCACCAGGGCGGTATGGGCCTCAAAGGTGAGACCCAACGGTGCCACACCGGAGAACACGCGGTACTGGTCGCTGGGCAGCTCCAGCAGCATCACCGCCAGCGCAGGCTCGTCAAAGTACTCCACATTGTTGGACGCAATCCCGATACCCACCGTGCCCGACCAATCGGTGATTTCAGGCAACTCGGCGCTGAGATGCTCCAGAATTTCTTGCGCCTGCGGGGCGTAGTGGTCGGTGATGTACAACAAGGCCAGCGTGGGGTTGCTGGCATACCCATGCAGCGCCATCTGGGCGCGCAACTGTGCCAGCACCAGATTGGCCGCCATACCCCACTGCGGGTGGGTGGCATGGCCGTAGGGAAACAGCTTCATCGGGCGCGCGGGGCGGCCTTCTTTGCAACAGTTTTCTTGGCTGCAGCCCTCGTGGTTGTTGAAGTTGTAGCTACCTTTTTTGCAGCCTTCAGGGTTTCCTTGGCAACCCCCTTGGCGACATTTTTCCCCATCTCCATGGCGGTGGCTTTGCTGGCTTCTTTCA
Organism: uncultured beta proteobacterium; assembly: GCA_903856025.1. Classification (GTDB taxonomy): domain Bacteria; phylum Pseudomonadota; class Gammaproteobacteria; order Burkholderiales; family Burkholderiaceae_C; genus Rhodoferax. The sequence continues at coordinate 12,293 of CAIOAQ010000261.1, read as the reverse complement.
TGGCACCGGCGGCAATGTGCTGAAACTGTTGGGTCAAAGAGGTCCACAGCTGCATCGGGTCCACCAAGCCTGCGGCCGCTGCCGCTGCAGCGGGCTTGGCGGCTTGGCCCACCTTTTTGGCCACTTCTTCGGTCTTCTCGGCGACTTCGCTCACGGTTTGAACGGTTGCAGCGGCCTTTTCGGAGACCTTTTGCATGCCCGACGCCATGGTGTCAGCCGCCTTGAGCTTGAAGGCGTTGGCGACATCGCCCATGTTGAAGTTCATGCCTTTAAGGGTGGCCAGGGTCATTTTTTGAACTTCAAGGGCCTGCACCGTCGCGCCCAGCGCCTTGGAATTCTGGTCCAGCCAGAAATGCACGGCTTTGAGTTCGGCGATGCGCTTTTCAAGCTCTTCTTCATTGAGCGTTGGCGCGATCCAGTTGCTCAGGTTGGGCATTTGCGGCACAGACTGCGACGCACCTTTGGCCAGGTTTTGCAAAAAATCAAACCCCGGCACGTACTTGCCAAAACCAGCACTGAGTGGATTGCTCATAAGAATCTCCTTGGAAAAGCTGAAGGTGGACACAGCTTACCCCAAGGCAGCGGGTTCTGGTGCTGTTCTGGCGCAAGGTCGTGGTTTTTACTGCACCTTTGGCGCTGGCCATGGCCAGGCTTGCCTACACATCCATCTGTTGCAGCAGATACAGGCGTTGGTAGACGCCGCGATCGATCGCCATGAGTTGTTCGTGGGTGCCTTGTTCATGAATCCGGCCGTGGTTCAGCACCACAATGCAATCGGCGTTGCGGATGGTGGAAAGCCGGTGCGCAATGGCAATCACGGTCACTTTTCCATGCAACTGGGTCAAGGCGGTTTGCACAATTTGTTCGGTCTGGGAATCAATGTGGGCGGTGGCTTCGTCCAAAAAGAGAATGCGCGGTTTGCCCGCGAGCGATCGAGCAATGGCCAGCAACTGCTTTTGTCCCACAGAAAGGCGTGCCCCACCTTCGCCCAGCAAGGTATCGTAGCCCTGTTCGAGCTGCGTGATGAAGTCGTGGCAGTGCGCGGCAGTGGCCGCCTCTTGCACCTCGGCATCGCTCAAATGACGACCCATGTCGATGTTTTCGCGCACGCTCGCGGCCAACAGAAAAGGGTCTTGTGGCACCAGGCCCACATCCGCGCGAAATTGCTCGTCGCTGAAACTGCTCACATCCATGCCATCGATTTGGATGCTGCCCGACTGGGCTTGGTAAAAACGCAGCAGCAGGCTCAACAAGGTGGATTTGCCGCTGCCGGTGTGGCCCACCAGCCCATAAAACCCACCTGCGGGTATGTCCAGGCTGAGATCATGCAGCACCACCGTTGACGGGTTGTAGCCAAAGCGCAGGCGCTCGATGCGCACGGCGCCCTGCGAGATCCGCGCGGACCCGGCCTGCGCCGGTGCGCGGCTTTCCTGCAACAGCGTGTCCACCCTTGCTGCGGCAATGACGGCCTGCTGCAACTGGCTGAATTGCAAGGTGATCTGAATCAACGGGTCCACCACCCGTCCGATATAGCTGACAAACGCGTACAACACGCCAATTTCCAGGGCGCTGAGGGTGCGCTGCCCAAAGCTGTAGATCACCACCACCAGCAACAGGATGTTGATCAGATCCAACATGGGCCGCAGCAGCCAGGCATTGACACGCATCTCGTCGGTGCGGGCGCGCAGGTGTTGCTGGTTGATCAAATCAAACTGGTCCCGGAATCGATTCTGCGCATTGCTGGCCTGCAAGACCGCCATGCCGGCTATGGATTCGGACATCTGCGCATTGATGTCGCTGCGCTTTTGACGCGCCCTGGCCACCGCAGGCGCACTCCAGCGTTGATAGAACCACACGATCACCACCACGGCCGGGATCAGCGTCAGGACAATGAGCATCAGGTGCCAGTCCAGCCACGCCATGGCTCCAAGCGCGCCCAGCACCACAATGCTGCTGTCGAGCATGACAAAAAGCACTTGCACGTAGAGGTTCTTGACTTGCTCGGTGTCGTTGGTCACGCGGCTGACCAACTGGCCGGTGATGGCTTTGTCAAAGAATGCCATGGGCAAACGCAGCACATGCCCGTAAACCTCTTCCCGCAGCCGCCGCACCGAGCGCATGGCCACACCGGCCAAACGTGTCAACTGCACATAACGGATCACGCTGGCGACCGCACCCGCGAGCAGGATGCCCCCCAGGAGCCACGCGATTTCCAAAGCCACAAAATGGCGCGGCAACAGGTAGTTGTCGATGAAATATTTGCCCAGCAAGGGGCTGAGCGCTTCCAGCAGCGCAGCCACCACCAGCCAACCACACCCGATGAACAGGTGGCTTTGTTCGGATCTGGCGGCATGAAGCAGCAACGCGACGGCGCGGCGCGTCGGACGAGGCGATTTGTCGGTTTCAGACTGCATCCAGACTGGCCTCCAGTTGCTGGTAGCGCCACTGGGCGGCATACCAGCCATTTTGGTCCATCAAACTGGCGTGGTCGCCTCGCTCTGCCACCTGCCCACCTTTGAGCACCAGCACCTGGTCCGCATCCATGACGGCGCTGAGCCGGTGACTGACGATGAGGGTAGTTTTTACCGCCGTGGTGTGGCGCAGCTGTTTCAGGTGAAGCAGGATATCGGTCTCGGTCTGTGTGTCCACCGCCGACAGCGCATCGTCGAGCAACAGCAGCGGCGCATCGGCAAGGAGGGCGCGCGCAATGGCCACGCGTTGGCGTTGCCCACCCGACAACGCCACACCTTTTTCACCCACCGGTGTATCAAAGCCCTGCGGCATGCGCATGATGTCCTGGTGAATGCAGGCCAGGCGCGCGGCCTGCTCGACCTCGTCCCGTGTCGCCTGCGGTTTGGCCAGCGCAATGTTTTCAGCGATCGACGCCGAGAACAAAAATGGCTCCTGGGGAACCCAGCTCATCGCCTGGCGCAAGGTATCAGCGGTGTAGGCTGACAAGGGGTGCCCGCTCCAGTGAATGCGGCCGCTTTGCGCTTCGTATTGGCGCAATATCAAGCGCAGCACGCTGGATTTTCCCGACCCCGTGGGCCCCACCAAGCCCAGTGTCTGGCCGCAAGGCAGCGAACAGTCAAAACCCGACAGGGCCAACGCCTGGTGTCCCGGATATGAAAAACCAACCTGGTCAAATTCCAGCGCACCATCCACCGCAGTGGCCATCGTGCCACGGTCTTCAATCGACAAGGGGGTGTCCAACGCGGGTTGCAGACGTTCCCAGGCGGCGCGGCCACGCTCAATCAGCGCCAGCACCCACCCTGCGGCAAACATCGGCCAGATCAATTGGCCCAGGTACATGCTGAAAGCGGTCAGGGCACCAATGGTGAGCTGCCCCTGCCAAACCAGATACCCGCCCAGACCCAAGGTAAACACCGTGGCGCTCACCAGCGTGATGCCTACGGCGGGCTCGAACGCTGCCTCCCACCGCTGGGCACGCAAACCGGCACTGGCGGCATCCTCGGCCAATTCAGCAAAGCGCTGGGCGCTTCGGTTCTCCAGACCGAGCGCGCGCAAGGTGCGCACACCCGTCAGCGTCTCTTGAACGTGGTCATTGAGCTTGCCAAAACAGGCCAACGAATCCTTGGAGGCCTGATGGATGTGCTCCGAAATTCGCCAAAAGGCCAGCGCCATCAGCGGAAACGGCAACAAGGCCACTCCGGCCAGCCGCCAGTCAATGCCCATCGTCATCATGGCCACCACCATGATCAGCGTCAAGGTGCCATCAAATCCGGCCAACATGGCTTCTCCGGCGGCCATTTCCACCGAATCGATGTCGTTGGTGGCCAGTGCCATCAAATCGCCGGTGCGCCGTTGTTGATAAAAGTGCGGCCCCTGCTGGCACAGCCGTGCATAGAGCTGGGACCTGAGTTGCGCGCCAAGGCGGTAACTGGCGGCAAACAGTTGTAAACGCCAGGCCACCCGCAGAAAGTAGATCAGCACCCCGGCCAGCACAATGGCGCCCAACTCGACCATCAGGAGCCTGCTGTCGAGTTTTCCCGCAGCCAGCGCATCGACGACGTGTCCCACCTTGCGAGGAATAAAGACCGTGAGTGCGCTCACCGATGCCAGCATCGAGGCTGACAGCAGATAGGGCTTCCAGTTTTGGCGCACATACCGCCAAATGAGGTCTGTAAAACTCAGGCCGGAATCAGCAGGAAGGTACGGATTTTTCGTGGGATTCATCTTTCATGGAATGAAACCCGTGCGACATTCACGCAATTGAATCCATCGCCGGGTGAGCGCGGCACCAGCATCCGCTGGCGGCGTTGGATTTTAGGTGTGAAAACGCTGCGGAACTGCAGAGGCTGGCCAAGCGCTTATGGGTTCAGCCTATGGGACACTTACCAATTGGCTTCGCGCTCCGGTGACGCAGAAATTTTGTGGATGGAGATGTCTGCCCCGTCGTATTCTTCTTCCTGGCTCAAGCGCAGACCAAAGGTGGCCTTGACCACCCCATATACAACCACCCCACCCACCACCGCCCAAATCACGCCCATGGCGGTGCCGATCAGTTGTGCGCTCAAAGTCACACCACCCAGCCCACCGAGGGCCTTGCTGCCAAAAATGCCTGCCGCAATACCGCCCCAGGTGCCGCACAAGCCGTGCAAGGGCCAAACGCCCAGCACGTCATCGATCTTCCATTTGTTTTGCGTCAGGGTAAACATGCTCACAAACAAGGCGCCAGCCACCGCCCCCACCACCAATGCACCTAAAGGGTGCATTAAGTCGGAGCCGGCACACACCGCCACCAAACCCGCCAATGGGCCGTTGTGCACAAAACCAGGGTCGTTTTTACCGGCCAGCAGCGCTGCCAGCGTGCCACCCACCATCGCCATCAAGGAATTGACCGCCACCAGGCCCGACATTTTGTCCAGCGTTTGGGCGCTCATCACATTAAAACCAAACCAGCCCACCACCAGAATCCACGCCCCCAGTGCCAAAAAAGGAATGCTCGACGGCGGATGCGCCGACATGCCACCATCCTTGCGGTAGCGGTTGCTGCGTGCACCCAGCAAGATCACCGCTGGCAAGGCAATCCAGCCGCCCACCGCGTGCACCACCACGCTGCCGGCAAAGTCGTGAAATTCTTCGCCGGTCAGATGCTTCAGCCACGCCTGCACGCCATAGTGCTGGTTCCAGGCAATGCCCTCGAAGAAGGGGTAGATAAAGCCGACGATGACCGCCGTCGCCAGCAACATCGGCCAAAACCGGGCGCGTTCGGCTACGCCGCCCGAAATGATGGCCGGGATGGCCGCGGCAAAGGTTAATAGAAAGAAGAACTTGACCAACTCGTAGCCATTTTTGGCAGCCAGCTCTTCGGCGCCGACAAAAAAGTGGGTGCCATAAGCAACGCCGTATCCCACCATGAAATACACCACCGTGGACACCGAAAAATCCACCAAAATCTTGACCAGCGCATTGACCTGATTCTTGCGGCGCACCGTACCAAGTTCCAGAAATGCAAAACCAGCGTGCATCGCCAGCACCATGATGCCGCCGAGAAGAATGAACAGGGCATCTGCGCCCTGTTTTAGTGCTTCCATAAGAACCTCTTTGTGTGAAATTGAACCAGATTGCTGCTTATCAGTGCATTTTCTGCGGATTGCATGAAAACGCACCAAACTAAAGCAATAAATACGCCAGTTTGATGCGACGACCCATCTTTGTGCGAAAAATTGGGGTAATTACCCAGATCCATGCGCCTTAATGATGCATTTCACGGGAAGTTTGAACCAATACGCGTTGCAAACACATTTGCACCACGGATTGATATACTTCAATTGCGCCGATTTGCCAGAATTGCGGGCGCATAACAAGTACCGCTAAAGATGCCCGCCAACCCGGTTTTGCCTTTAGCGATACCACTGAAAGCTTTGTGGGACAGACCGCAGTGACGCATAGCGTGCCAGCTCTGCCCCCAACTGATTGATATCAAATGATCGCTTCACCCCAGTCGATGCACTTTGCGGCGGCCCTGCCCCTGCAAAGCGGTGCCAGCTTGCGTGACTATTCGCTGAGCTTCGAGACCTATGGCACGCTCAATGCCAGCAAGTCCAACGCCGTGCTGATCTGCCACGCCCTGAACGCCTCGCACCATGTGGCCGGTGTTTACGAAGGCCAGGACAAGTCCGAGGGCTGGTGGAACAACATGATTGGTCCCGGCAAGCCGCTGGACACCCACAAGTTTTTTGTCATTGGCGTAAATAACCTGGGCTCGTGTTTTGGCTCTACCGGGCCAATGCACATCAACCCGGACACGGGCAAGGTGTACGGGGTTGATTTCCCAGTGGTCACCGTCGAAGACTGGGTCAACGCCCAGGCCAGATTGCTCGACGCGCTGGGCATCGACACGCTGGCCGCCGTCATGGGCGGCTCGCTGGGCGGCATGCAAACCTTGAGTTGGACACTTCAGTACCCCAGCCGGGTGCGCCACGCGCTGGTGATTGCCAGTGCGCCGAATTTGACCGCTGAAAACATCGCCTTCAACGAAGTGGCCCGCCGCGCCATCACCACCGACCCCGATTTTCATGGTGGGCATTTTTATGAACACGGCACCGTACCCAAACGCGGCTTGCGCATTGCCCGGATGATTGGCCACATCACCTACCTGAGCGACGATGTGATGAACGAGAAGTTTGGAAGACAGTTGATCGCCGCAAAAAGAATGGCCGATGCCGCCGCGCCGGGCCGCCCCAAGCAAGGCACGGCCCCCTCGGGGGGCAGCGAAGTAGGCGAAGCGACGAGCGTGGGGGCTTATCTCTACAGCACGTTGGAGGCCGAGTTTCAGATCGAGGGTTACCTGCGTTACCAGGGCGACAAGTTTGCCGAGTACTTTGATGCCAACACCTACCTGCTGATCACCCGCGCGCTGGACTACTTTGATCCGGCCCGCGCGTTTGATGGCAACCTGAGTCTGGCTTTGGCGCGCGCCACCGCCAAATTTCTGCTGGTGAGCTTCACCACCGACTGGCGGTTCTCGCCCAAACGCAGCCGCGAGATCGTCAAGGCGCTGCTCGACAACCAGCGCGATGTGAGCTATGCCGAGATCAACGCGCCCCACGGGCATGATGCCTTTTTACTCGATGACCCTCGTTATACAAGCGTTGTTCGCTCTTATTTTGAAAGCATGGAGGTGTCGGCATGAGTGATCCCCACCTGATGCAAGCTTTAGCGCGTTTGGTGCCCCTTGGCTCCCGCGTGTTGGACCTGGGTTGCGGCGATGGTGCCATGCTGGCACACCTCAAAGCCCACCGTGGCTGCACGGGCTACGGTGTCGAAATCGACGATGCCAATGTGCTGGCCTGTGTCAAACGCGGTGTGAATGTGATTCAGCTCAATCTGGACGAAGGGCTGTCCACTTTTGAGGACGCCTCGTTTGATGTGGTGTTGCAGATTGACACCCTGCAGCACCTGCGAAATGCCGAAGTGATGCTGCGCGAGACGGTGCGCGTGGGTCGCGTGGGCATTGTGGCTTTCCCCAACTTTGCGCATTGGCCTAACCGGCTGAGTGTGCTGCAGGGACGCATGCCGGTGACCAAACGCCTGCCCTACCAGTGGTTTGACACGCCCAACATCCGCGTAGGCACCCACGCCGACCTGGGTGTGCTGGCTGCCAAAAACGGGTTGACGGTGCAAGACAGCTTTGGTCTGCACAACGGAGAAATGGTGCGTTGGCTGCCCAATTGGCGGGCAGGCACATCGGTGTACAAACTCTCCAGATGAGTTTCACGGGAAACCCGACGCAGCGTTGGGTGCTCTTGGTCTTGCTGAGTGGGCTATTTGGTGGCTTGCTACAGGCGCTGCACTTCCCGGCGGGGGTGTTGCTGGGCTGCATGGTGGCCGCCATTGGCTTGTCGGTGCAATGGGGAACATTGAATTTATCCAAACCTGCGTTTGTGATGGCCCAAGCGGTGTTGGGATGTCTGATGGCACAGAGCATGCGGCCCCCGGCATTGTCAAGGGTGCTGGCCCACTGGCCACTATTTGTGGGCGTCAACCTCCTCGTCATCTCCGCGGGTGGTTTGCTTGGGTGGCTGCTGGTACGCCGCAAGGTATTGCCTGGCACCACGGCACTGTGGGGTATTGCGCCGGGGGCGGCATCGGCCATGGTGCTGATGGCCGAAAGCTATGGTGCCGACATGCGCCTGGTTGCCTTCATGCAATACACCCGGGTGGTGATCGTCACCGCCGTGGCGGCATGGGTCGCCCATCTGGCCCTGTCAGTGGATGCGCTACCGGCCGTACAACAGCAGATGCCCGCCGCTCTGCACCTGCCAAACGTTGCAGCGACGGTGTTGCTGATCGTGGCATCAGCCATCGTTGCACACCGCTTCGCGCTTCCGGCCGGTGGCATGGTGTTGGCGCTGGTCATCGGCACCACCCTGCAGTCCCTGGGCTTGCTGGTGATTGAGTTGCCGTCGTGGTTGCTCACGCTGGCTTATGCAAGCATTGGCTGGAGCATTGGTTTACGTTTTACTCGTGCCATCCTGATGCACGCATGGCAAGCACTGCCTATGGTGCTGGCAGCCATCGCCGCTCTGATGCTGCTGGGACTGGTGCTGGCGACGCTGCTGGTCACGCTGGCTGGCGTGGCCCCGCTGACGGCTTACCTGGCCACCAGCCCCGGTGGTGCGGATTCGGTGGTGGTGATTGCCGCCACAAGCGCCGTCGATGCTGGCTTTGTCATGGCCATGCAACTGGTCCGCTTTTTGATGGTGCTCATTCTTGGGCCACGTGTGACGGCATGGCTGGCCACTCGGTAAAAACAGGCAACGAGCCGTTTCATTCGGACCTTGTCTGATCCTGTGGCGTGGTCGCCAGCGCATCCTGCAAGTCAGCCACAATGGCCCGATCGCGCCCGGTCTGCTTTGCACGAAACAACAGCACATCGGCCGCCTTGACAAGCGCCGATGGCGCAGTCAAACCAGGAATCACAGCGCTGCCGCCGATGCTGCAGCGTACATGGATGGTCCCATTAGCTCCTGCAATCGCAATCTGGCGTACCGCATCCATGATCCGGATGGCCACTTCTCGCGTCGCCGCCAAATCCGCATTGCACAACAAAACGATGAATTCCTCACCACCATAACGCGCAGCAAAATCGCCAGCGCGCAGAATCTGGGAAGCAATGACTTTCCCCGTTGTTTGGAGACACATGTCACCCACATCATGGCCGTGCTGGTCGTTGATGGCTTTGAAATGGTCAATGTCGATGATCAGTATCGCCAACGCGGTTTGCTGCCTGTGTGCGCGACACCATTCAGTTTCGAATTGGGCGTCAAAGTAACGCCGGTTCGGCAGGGTGGTCAAACTGTCCGTCAGACTCAGGGTCTCCATGGCCTTGACGTTATCCGCCAAAAGCGATTCGTGATGCAAGGCACTCCAGTAGTCGCTGGCGATGTGCGTGGATGCCCTGTTGATGTAGATGCCGAACACCAGGGTCAGAATGCTCAGAAGCAGGTTGTCCTCGGTCGGTGCAAGCACGAGCGAGACCAGCAGGGGAAGCAGTACCGCAGCGATGAATGCAATGGCCAACCGGCGCAAGATCGAGTAGGTCAATGAGCCAGCTGCGGCAATACCACAACCCACCAATAGCATAGGCACTTGTATGACCCCATAGTGTGCTGCGTCGGCAAAAGTCAGCGCAGTCAACAAGCCCCAGTGCAGCGGCTGTGCCAACGACACCACCACAAAACAACTTTTTGCGATGCCAAAGTGGTTCTGCGCCAAAGTCCCCAACATGCGATTGAAGCAACATCTGCCAAGCGCGGTCAAGAAAAACAGCGCAAGATTGATTGCCCAGAACGTGAAATGGGCAGGGGCAACGCCTTTGAGCAGGCCAATAAACAGCCACAGCACCGGGTAGACAAGAATGCCACTCTTGGTGCGTTGCATGGTCTCCAAAAGTGCACGTTGTGCAAATTGTTGTGTCACGTTCAATGAACCTCCGGTTGCTGCAACGGTGTCAACGACCCACATCATTGGCCCGCTCCAGGGGCGTTTTTCGGCGCGTGGTATGGCATATTAACGCCGCAAGCACGCACTGTCAGCAGGGCTGCGTGACGGCACCTCAGCCTTTAAATTTTGTTGGCTTGTGCGGATTCAAACCCTTAAACTCGTGCGCATCATCCTGATTTTTTTGGATAAATTCACACCATGCCACACCGCAATGTCACCCTGTTTGACCCCGTGCAAGTAGGCAACATCGCCCTTGCCAACCGCATCGTCATGGCGCCGCTGACACGCAATCGTGCGCCAGACGCCACGCCAACCGCCCTGATGGCAGAGTATTACAGCCAACGCGCCAGCGCCGGGCTGCTCATCAGCGAAGCCACCGCCATCAGCCATCAAGGCCAGGGCTACGCCGATGTACCTGGCCTGTACGCGGAGGAGCAGGTCGAAGCTTGGAAACCCGTCACCCAAGCAGTGCACAAAGCGGGCGGCAAGATCGTCTGCCAGCTCTGGCACGTGGGTCGTGTGTCTCATACCAGTTTGCAACCCCATGGTGGTCAACCCGTGGCACCCTCTGCCGTCATCGCCAAAACCAAAACGGTGTTGCTAAAAAATGGCATTCCGGAATTTGTTGACGTGTCCGAGCCACGTGCGCTGCAAGCCTACGAGTTGCCTGACATCGTGCACGCTTATGCGGCTGCCGCACGCAATGCGGTGCAAACCGCCGGGTTTGATGGTGTCGAAATTCACGCGGCAAACGGTTACCTTTTGGACCAGTTCCTGAAGGCGGGCTCCAATCAACGTCGTGACGACTTTGGTGGCAGCATTGAAAACCGCAGCCGTTTTTTGCTCGAAGTGGTACGCGCCGTGACCGATGCAGTGGGCGATGGCAAAGTGGGCATTCGCCTGTCACCGGTTACCACGGCGAACGATGCGTTTGACCCCGACCCACAACCTTTGTTTGACTATCTGGTTCGCGAATTGGCGGCCTACCACCTGGCTTACGTTCACATCATCGAAGGAGCCACCGGTGGCGCACGGGTGTTGTCTGACCGTCCGTTTGACTACACCGGCTTGCGCCGCGCCTACCGCGCGGCTGCGGGCAGGGGGGCCTGGATGGTGAACAACGCCCTGGACAAGCCCCTTGCACAAGAAGCCCTGAAGGGTGGCGCAGACCTGGTGGCGTTTGGGCGGGCGTTCATCTCCAATCCTGATCTGGTCGAACGCCTGCGCAAAGGTAAAACGCTGGCAGAAAGCGACCGCACGACCTGGTATGGCGGCAACGCCAAAGGCTACACCGATTACCCAACTCTGAAGGGTTAATTCCTCTACCCCTTGTATATATTGCGTTTTATGCTACTGAAATGATTGCGCCGAGTGAGTGCAAACCGGCCGGTAACAGGCTGATCTGATCCGGCCCCGTATTGCAGGTTTCCACACACACCATCGTCTTGTACGCCCCAGCGGTCATGTCGGCCAACGCACGCTCCCGTTCACTCCAGGGGTTCCAGACCACGGTGGATGTGCTGCCGCTCTTGGCCACGCGCACACGCCTTTGAGCAGCCCTGTCGTCAATCAGGCAGTCTGACGTCGTATCGATGTATACCCGGTCCGTTTCATCGGTGAAGGTCACCGCGCCGGTTTGTTGATGTCGGGCGAAGTTTTGCACTTTGTCCAGGTAGTTGCAGTTGTCCAGCCCTTGTATTTGTGTTTGCGTGATGTCGTTTACGCAAAAATAGGTGTGCAACGCCTGGGTCAGTGTGAACGCTTGATGGCCGGTGTTGCGGGTGGTGAGTACCAGCGAAAGTGAGGTACCCATGGTCACCGCCAGTTCAAGATCAAAAGCAAAGTCCCACAACGCACGGGTTGTGACATTGTCGGTCAGCCCCAGGCGCAGCACCACTTCACCACTAACACGCTGTGATGTGCCACGCACCTGCCACATGCACGTGCGTGCAAACCCGTGGGCGGGCAATCCCTCACGGGCACCAAACCAAGGCCAGCACACGGGCACACCGCCACGAACCGCTTTGCCAGCTGCGTATTGCGCCGCCTTGGACACCCAAATCACCGGCAACTGTCCCACCGGTTGCCAGTCCAGCACCTGCGCACCCTGCAGGGCGATGCAGCCGTTGCCCAAGGGGGTCAGAACCTCCGCCACGGGCAAGCCGCCTTTTCCCAGAGTGAATTGCAAAGCCTGCTTCAGGCCAAAGCGGCGGTTCAGGACATCCAGTGAATCTGTCATGACAGTGCTCCGGGTCATTCAATTGCTATGTGGTTCATAGCTGTTACTGCAGAACAAAAGAGGGCTAATGCCCGATTTTCAT
>CAIOAQ010000260.1 GCA_903856025.1 uncultured beta proteobacterium | reverse complement strand
CGATCTCCGGTGGTGCCCTCCAGGTGGGTGGTGGCAATTTGATCCATCAACTCCGACACACGCGCCGTACTGCGGGCACGCTGCAAGCCATTGGCATAAACCGCCACACCGCACGAGTCATATCCCCGGTACTCGAGCCGGGCCAAGCCCTGCACCAGGACAGGAACGATGTTTTGGTTGGATACTGCGCCGACGATGCCACACATAGAAAAAACTCCTTGAATCAGTGCGACGATGGTAGAGACCTTACAATGAAATTTGGAATCTTCTTTCAGAAAAAATCGGTATTTAATTTCTTGTATTTTTATAAATACATATATATTTCATATTTACAGTAAATTTGAATGAAAACATCATTATCACTGCGGCATTTTCTCCTGGCGCTGGCTGTGGTGGCGGTCTGGGGCACCAATTTTGTGGTTATCAAGCTGGCCTTGGGGCACATGCCGCCACTGCTGTTTGCCACGCTCCGCTTCATGGTGGTGGTCGTGCCGACCGTATTTTTCTTACCACGCCCAGCAGTGCCCTGGCGCAATCTGGCAGGCTACGGACTGTTGATTGGTGTCGGTCAATTTGGTTTGTTGTTTGTCGCCATGAACGGGCACATTTCACCTGGCCTGGCCTCTCTGGTGATTCAGGTGCAGGTGTTTTTCACCATTGGGCTGGCCATGACCCTCGCGGGTGAATCCCTGCAGCGGGTGCAATGGCTGGCCCTGGCCTTGGGCGCAGCAGGTCTGGGTGTGATCGTGACCCACACCGACGGCAGCACCACCCTGCTGGGTCTGGCCATGATTTTGCTGGCCGCCTTGTCCTGGGCTGGCGGCAATCTGGTGAGCCGTGCCGCCGGACGCATCAACATGGTGGCGTATGTGGTGTGGTCCAGCCTGTTTGCGGTGCCACCACTGATGCTGCTGACGCTGTGGATGGAAGGCTGGCCAGCGGTGGCCGACAGCTTGGCTCAGGCCAACGCGTTCACCTGGGCTGCGGTCGCTTGGCAAGCCTGGGGAAATTCCATATTTGGCTATGCCGCGTGGGGCTGGCTGCTCTCGCGCTACTCGGCCGCCACCATCACCCCCATGGCGCTGCTGGTGCCGCTGTTTGGCATGGGTGGCTCGGCGCTGTGGCTGGGCGAGTCCTTGCCTTTATGGAAGCTGATGGCTGCAGCGCTGGTGCTCAGCGGCTTGGCGCTGAACCTGCTGTGGCCGTGGTGGATGCAGTGGCGACGGCGCGCCGGATCAAAGTCAGTTAACCCAAGTTGAATCGCTGAAACCTATGGAACCACTCGACCTTGATACCATTGACCTGCAGCTGCTCGCACGCTTGCAACAAGACTCTTCCCTGAGCAATCAGGACCTTGCAGAACGGGTGCATGTGTCCCCGCCAACCTGCCTGCGCCGCGTCAAACGTTTGCGAGATGCAGGGCTGATCGAGCGCGAAATCGCCATTCTGAGTGTCGACCACATGGCCAGCCTGATCGGCCACGGTTTGTGCGCCGTGGTAGAGATCACGCTCGACCGTCAGGACCAAACCGCTCTGGAAGCCTTTGAAAACAAGGTGGCGCAAGAGGACGCCGTGCAGCAGTGCTACCGGGTCTCGCCTGGCCCGGACTTCTGCCTGGTGGTCCACACCCGCGACATGCCGGACTATCTGGCGCTGACCCAGCGTCTGTTCACGGTAGACGCCAATGTGCGCAACGTCAAGAGTTTTTTCAGCGTCAAACGAAGCAAATTCGGCGCGCGTGTACCCTTGCCTTCTGCACCCCACCATTAAAGGAATTTTGGACTCTAGCCCCCGTCAAACGGGCGGCACACGCTACAGACTCAATAGCATCAAGCCAACGGAAGAATGACGGTCACCTGGCATCCCAGGTCCGGCTGTGCGGTGATTTCAATGCGTCCGCCGAGTCGCTGAACCAACTTGCGGCTAGCCACCAGTCCCAAGCCCAGTCCTTCAAATTCACGCACCGGGTGCAATTTGGCAAACACTTTGAACAACTGGGCCGCCTGCGCGGGCGCAAAACCAATACCGTTGTCTCTCAATTTGAGCTGACACCACCCCGGTTCATCCGGGGCAAGCGACCAACTCAGGGCAATGTGAGCAGGGTGCCGATCCCTGGTGAATTTCATGGCGTTGTCCAGCAGGTTCAGAAAAAGCTGTCGCAACAGCTCTGAATCGGCTTGCAACTGAGGTACATCCTGCGCCAGTTGCCACTGCACCTGTCGCGTTGCATGGCGCTGCGACAGTTCAGCAGCCAGCGACTGAATCAATGTTGACACATCTACCGCTTGCAACTGCATGTGCTGCTGACCAAGCCTTGAGAGCGTAGCCAGGCCATCGAGCTGCTGTGCCAGCAGCTGCGCCGACTGGCGAATGGTGGTCAGATGCCGCTCCACCTCGACGGGCTTGTCGGGCCAGTCTTCTTCGATGATCTTCGCAAAGGCGTTGATGTGCCGCAGCGGCGCGCGCAGGTCATGCGAGACGGCGTAAACAAATTCCTGGAACTCGGCGCGCTCCTGCGCCAGCGCCTGATGCAAGCGCTCTACTTCAGAGGCGTTGGACTCGGGCGCAGGCACGGCAGGCATGGCGTTCACTTGGCCTTTTGCGGCCGCTTCCAGTTGGGAATGCTGATCTGGCGGGCGCGTGCCACCGTCAAAGCCTGCACCGGCGTGTCTTTGTTCAGGGTCGATCCGCCGCCTACGGTGCCACCGGCACCCAGGGTGATGGGGGCAATCAGCACGCAGTTGCTGCCCACATGCACGTCCGCCTCAATCACCGTGCGGTGCTTGTTGGCACCGTCGTAATTGGCGGTGATGCTGCCCGCACCGTAGTTGACGCGCTCGCCCACCGTGGCATCGCCCAGATAGGCCAAATGGTTGGCCTTGGCCCCCTTGGCCAAGGTGGAATTTTTAACTTCGACAAAATTGCCAATGTGCACCTCGGCCCCGAGTTTGGCACCGGGGCGAAGGCGGGCAAACGGGCCGATCAAGGCTCCTGCTCCCACCTCTACCGCATTTTTGCTGCCCGGCGCACCCCCTTCGATGTGGGTGAAGGGATGAATCACGGCCCAAGCGGCAATGCTGGCGTTCTTGATGTAGCAATTGGGCCCCACCTGAGCGCCCTCACCCAGGTTCACCTCGCCCTCAAACACGCAATTCACGTCAATCGACACGTCTTGCTCACAATTCAATTGGCCGCGCACATCCAGACGAGCCGGATCAGCCAGACGCACGCCCTGCTCCATCAGCGCCACGGCAATGCGCTTTTGATAGGCCCGCTCCAGCTCGGCCAACTGCACCGGGCTGTTGACACCGGCGACCTGGACCGCATCCTGAATCTTGTGCGCCACCACCGACACACCATCTGCCACGGCAAATTTCACGATGTCGGTGAGGTAAAACTCACCTTGGGCATTTTTGTTGTCCAGCCGCGCCAACCATGCCTTCAGCTGCTTGGCGGGCACCGCCATGATGCCGCTGTACACCTCGGTGATTTTGCGTTGTGCGGGTGTGGCATCTTTTTGCTCGACGATGGCCTGCACCACGTCGCCCAAGCGGACGATGCGACCATAGCCGGTGGGATCGGCAAAGTCGATGGTCAACAACGCCAGCTTGTCACCACCTGACACATGAATCAGCTGCTGCAAGGTGTCCACCTGGGTCAGGGGCACATCGCCGGACAACACCACCACAATGCCATCGTCACGCAACACTGGCACAGTTTGTTGCACCGCGTGCCCTGTGCCGAGTTGCGGCTCCTGACGCACAAAGTTCAAATAAAACTGGCCTGTAGCCCCTGAATTACCTTGAACAGCCGCTTCTACTTCTGTAGCGCCGTGCCCGGTAATGACCGTCACCTGGCGCGCTTTTAGCGTCGCTGCGGTGTCCACCACATGCTGCAGCAACGCGCGCCCGGCCAGCCGGTGCAACACTTTGGGCAGCTTGCTTTTCATCCGCGTACCCTTTCCCGCAGCCATAACTACAACATCCACAGGGGTATCGAGAATTAATTTTTGCGACCCTGTCATCACCTGCTCCAATGGATTGATTTGGTATGGCAACATTATCAACTGGCCAGTCAACCCGTCACATCTCAATATAAACCATGGCTATCAGTATTTTTGACCTTTTCAAAATCGGTATCGGTCCCAGCAGTTCCCACACCGTGGGGCCGATGCGGGCAGCACGCCTGTTTGCCCTGGCCCTGCAACGCGAGGGGCTGATGGAATCGACAGCCAGCTTCCGCTGCGAGCTCTATGGCTCATTGGGCGCCACCGGCAAAGGCCACGGATCAGACACCGCAGTGATGCTCGGCCTGATGGGGCACGCGCCGGACACGGTCGATGTGGACGCCGTAGCGGGCTTGATCGCACAAGTTCGCAGCTCCGGCACGTTGAACCTGTTGGGAAGCCATCCGATTGAGTTCCATGAAAAAGACCACTTGTGCATGTACCGGCGCGAAGCCATGGCTGAACACCCCAATGGCATGCAGTTCAGTGCCTTCAACGCGCAAGGACACTTGCTGAAGTCATCCAAATACCTCAGTGTGGGCGGTGGTTTTGTGGTGACATTGGGTGCCACCAACGACACCCTGTTGACCGCCTATCAAAAAGTGCCCTACCCCTTTTCCTCGGGTGCAGAACTGTTGGCCATGTGCCAGGAGCACCACTTGAGCATCAATGAACTCATGTGGGCCAATGAACGCACCTGGCGCAGCGATGCCGAAATTGATGCGGGTGTGCAAGACATCTGGCGCGTGATGCGCGCCTGCGTACAACGCGGCCTGACCCACACAGGCACCCTGCCCGGCCCGTACAAAGTGCCACGGCGTGCCCCGCAACTGGCGGCACAACTGCGTGAGCGGGCCGAACGAACCCTGGCCGACCCGCTGTCGGTGCTGGATTGGGTCAACGTCTACGCCTTTGCGGTCAATGAAGAAAATGCCGCCGGTGGCCGTGTGGTCACCGCGCCTACCAACGGCGCAGCAGGTGTGATTCCAGCGGTGTTGCATTACTGCGACCGCTTTGTCATGCCCAACCTGGGTCGTACAGGGCAAGGACTCGACTCCGCCACGGTAGCGTCGTTCCTGATGACTGCGGCAGCCATCGGCATGTTGTACAAGCTCAACGCCTCTATCAGCGGCGCAGAAGTCGGTTGCCAGGGCGAGGTGGGTGTGGCGTGCTCCATGGCGGCGGCAGGCTTGACCGCCGTGATGGGCGGCACCCCAGAGCAAGTGGAAAATGCCGCCGAAATCGGCATGGAACACAACCTGGGCCTGACCTGCGATCCGGTAGGTGGTTTGGTTCAGGTGCCGTGTATTGAGCGCAACGCCATGGGCGCGGTCAAGGCGATCAACGCCGCACGCATGGCCATGCAAGGAGATGGCCACCACATCGTGTCACTCGACAAGGTCATCAAGACCATGCGCGAAACCGGCGCCGACATGAAGACCAAATACAAGGAAACGTCCCGCGGCGGACTGGCGGTGAATATTGTGGAATGTTGAGGCCGTGCACGCCATCTGAATCATTTTCAGTTTTCTCACCAATGGCATGAGACTTGCATTGAGTACCACCGACACAGATTGTGAGGTATCCAAAGTGAGTACAAATGCCAAAATCCTGGTCGTTGACGATGAAGAAGTGGTTCGGCGCAGCTATGTCAGGTCATTGGCGGGCACGCATTGCATGGTGGATGTCGCCAGCAGTGGGCCAGATGCCCTGCTGGCCATGGGACAACAGCCCTTTGATGTCGTTTTGCTCGACCTCATGATGCCCGGCATGAACGGCATGACCGTTCTCAAAACCATCAAGCAAAAGTGGCCTGAGAGTGAAGTCGTCATCATTACCGGTTACCCCGCTGTTGAAACCGCCAAAGAAGCGGTCGCACTTGGCGCTTTTGACTACCTGGCCAAACCAGCAGGTCCCGACGACATCATCAATGCAGCCAATGGTGCCATGCTGCACAAAAGATGGTTGCTGCGCCAAGATCAGGTGCCTCAGCGCGCTTGATGCCTAATAAAAATAGGCGCCTACCCCATGCAACTTAAGCCCCTGTAGCCGCCATAACTGTAGCTACGATCGGCATCAAGCACCCGCAAGGTGTGCTTTTTTCATGTCCCATGGTCAAGCCATTGACGCGCATATTTCCATGCACCCCCTCCAATTGCCCCCTGACATACATTTACCCAGCACCACCCACTGCAGGCAAGCCGCGCTGAAGCGTGTGCACCGAATCGAAGCCGCTGGACTGTATAAAAAAAATATATGACCAGGTTTCACTCTGGCACAGAGGAAATATCGACAAAACAAGGCCGATACCGTATAAAAAAACTGTACTTCGCAGAACCTCACCGATCCGCTAACCGATCTTAAGAAAACAATTTTTAAGATCTAACCTATTGATATAAAAGAGAAATTTGCACAATACAAAGACTTGGCATGCTGTATGCGTAACAAGAAACAAGTCCCGACAGCAAATCGATCAGATGGCAGCCAGGATCCGGAAATTGGGGTCAATACCGGCTCGTTCAGACCCAGTTGTTTTTGAAGGAGAAATATCATGAGCGCACTTCGTAGAGTATTGGTCGTCGATGACGACCCGGTGGTTGGCAAGAGCTTTAACCGCGTACTTTCAAAAGACAAAGGCTACGTGGTTGTCACCGCCGAAAACGCCGCACAAGCACTTGAGCGCATCCGCGAACAAGAGTACGACGTTGTCTTCACAGACATCAAGATGCCGGGCATGGACGGTGTAGAACTCACCGAGCGTGTCAAAGCCAGTCGGCCATGGACTCCGGTGGTCATCATCACCGGCTATGGCACGACCGCCAATGAAACCCGGGCCAAAGCGGCTGGTGTTGCAGACTTCATGCGCAAGCCACTCTCGCCAGAGATGATTCAGGAATGTGCCGAGCATGCCCTGCTGCAAACGCCGCAGGCCATCACAGCACCCGAACCGGTTGCCATGATTGCCACTGCTGAACCGCAAGTGGCGCCAAAAGGACATGCGATCAAGAACGTTGCCCTGTTCTTGGCCGCACCCTTTATCGGACTGGTGTATGCACTGCTGCTGCCAGCTGTGGGAACTGCCATGCTGGCCTGGATGGGCGCACAAGCCCTGCTGACACGGTTCCCTGCTGCCAAGAAAGTGCTGCGCCATGCCAAAGATGTGGGCCTGTTCCTGGCTGCACCCTTTATCGGCTTGGTCTACGCACTGGCCTTGCCTCTGGTAGGGTTGGGCATGCTGGCCTGGATGGGCGCACAAGCCATGATGGCCAAACCAGTCAAGGCATGAACCAGCCAGCCGCATCGTGCAACGGATACGATCAAGTAGCAAGATGCGACACCGTCGTGAAAGCCATGGCCACCAAGGAACAAAATGCTCTTTGGTGGTTTTGCTTTGATCAAGAATGGTGAAGAGGAAATTCAAATGAAAAACTTATCCATCATGAGCCACCGTACCCCTTGGTCGCTGGTGGCATCGCTCTCCTTGGGGCTGTGCTTGCTGGGCTCGCCAGCACTAAGCCACAGCGCTGATTTCTCCAAGGAAACCCAGGCCTGTCTGACCTGTCATGACAAGGCAGGAATGCAAATGAAGCTGTCGGGTGAACAACCCCTGCCGCTGCAAATATCCACGGAAGCCTACGCCGCGTCCATGCATAAAGAAACGGAATGCGCGGATTGCCACGACAGCATCGATGCCGCCACACATGGCAAGGGTGCCAGCGATGTCAAAAACCGTCGCAGCTTTGCCATGACCATGGGCGAAGCCTGCGTCACCTGCCACAAAAAGAAAGTCGCCGAATACGCAGACAGCGTGCACGCTGCCATGATCAAGGACGGCAGCACAAAAGCTCCGCTGTGCTCGGACTGCCATAACCCGCACACGGTGCGTTCGGTCAAAGCCGCCACGCCGATGGCGGCCACACCTTGCGCCAAATGCCACGTCGACATCTTTAACGCTTATTCCAAGGACGTGCACGGCACGTTACGCGCCGCCAAGGATGAAGGCGCGCCACTGTGCGCCAACTGCCATCAGGCACACAATGTCAAGGCCGCTTCTCTGGGCAGTGGCGTCAAGGACGCTTGCCTGACTTGCCATAAGGACGCGTTGGCCCTGCACAAGGTCTGGCTGCCCAACGCAGAGCGGCATTTTGAGGCCATCTCATGCCCGGCATGCCACAACCCTGACGCACAGCGCAGGGTCAATTTGCGCCTTTACGATGATGTCAGCCATCAGCAGATGTCGGAGAAAACCGGGGTGCCGCAGTTTGACCAGCGCACCGATGCGAGTGATGTCAATCATCTGGGCCTCAACGAACGCGCCTTGTTCAGTTTGCTCAAAGAATTTAATCAGGGCGGCAGCAACGCCAAAACCGTGTTGCATGGTCGCCTGGAGGTCATGTCCGGGGTCCAGGCACATCAAATCAGCGTCAAATCCAGAGCCATCAAAGACTGCAATTTTTGCCATAAAGAAGGTGCAGCGCCCTTCCAGAGTGTGACGCTAACCATGGCTGGAGCTGACGGCAGACCGCTGCGTCACGGCGTTCAGAAGGACGTTCTGAGTTCACTGCAGTCCATCGACTCGGTACGCGGTTTTTACGCCATCGGCAGCACACGGATCAAGCTGCTCGACATCTTGCTGGCGCTTGTGTTCTTTGGAGCGCTGAGTGTTCCAATCGTTCACATGACCGTCAAGCGGCTATTCAAGCGCATGCGTGAAAGGCTCGAGGCAGAACGTGCGGCAGCGCAAACACCGTCCACCCCTTCGGCTTCGCCAAGCAAGCGCCCCATCAACGACGATGCCAAACAATAACAAGGAGTCCATCATGAACAAACTCTATATCCACCCACTGCCAGTGAGAGTCTGGCATTGGACCAACGCGTTCGGTTTTGTGCTGTTGATTGCCAGTGGTCTACAAATCAGGTATCTGGATTTGTTTCAGTTGATGCCCTTCCAATTGGCGGTGCAGGTGCATAACTGGATTGGCTTTATCCTGATCGCCAACTTCTTTATCTGGCTGAGTTTTTACCTCTTCACAGACAAGATCAAGGTGTACCACCCCGAGCTGAGTCCGGTCAAATATTTCCGCGCGAGTTTTCGGCAAATGCAGTTTTATGGCTACGGCATCTTCAAAGGAGACCCCAACCCGCATCATCCAACGGCGTACCACAAGTTCAATGCGCTGCAGAGCATGCTTTATCAGATCATTATGATGATGCTCGTGCCGATTCAGTTTTTCAGCGGTGTGTTGCTGTGGGATGTCACCCGCTTTGCATCCCTGATTGATCTGTTCGGTGGCCTTCGGGTGGTCGATTCGGTTCACGTGCTGCTGTTCATCGTGTTCGTCGGATTCATCGTCGTGCACGTCTACCTGGCCAGTTTGGGACACACCCCTTCGGCCCACTTCAAAGCCATGATCACCGGCTACGAAGACATAGAGGATGAACCGCACGCCGACAGGGCAGTCTAAGCAGATGAATGTCGGTGTTGCACTGGGTTGCGCAACACCGACATTCAAATGGAATCTATCGCACCGGGGTCGTATTCCGTGTCGCGCACCCGGATGTTGTACTTCTTCATCAGTGCCTGAAAATTCGCGCGCTGCATCCCGGTTTCTTCCGCGCTCTTGGTGACGTTGGAGGCGTTTCTCTTGAGCGTCTCTTGGACGAATAATTTTTCTATATCCTCGACTGATTTTTCCCGCGCAATTTTTTTGACCCGTTTGAGGTCATCGCTGGTTAATGGCACCTCAAAGTCGGGCTGAGACGTGGCATCAATGATGTTCGCCAAGTGGGCCTGGCGAATGACATGGTCAGTTGCCAGGATCACGGCGCGCTGCATCGTGTTCTCCAGTTCGCGCACATTACCTGGCCAACCATAATTGACCAGCAAGCTAATGGCTCCTTGGGAAATTTCAGAAACTGGTTTATCTAATTCGTTGCTGAAAATTTTGAGAAAGTGAAACGCCAGCGCTGGAATGTCATCGGGACGATCCCTCAGTGCGGGTGAATGAATCGGAAATACGTTGATACGGTAGTAAAGGTCTTCGCGAAACGTCCCGGCAGCGACCATCGCCTTGAGGTCTTTGTTGGTGGCGGTCACCAACCTGACATTGCTTTTGTGCGTGGTGGTATCGCCCACGGCGCGGAATTCATGTTCCTGAATGACACGCAGCAGTTTGGCCTGGGTAGACAGTGAAATATTGCCAAATTCATCCAGGAAAAGCGTCCCGTTGTTGGCCATGTCGAACATGCCACGCTTGTT
>CAIOAQ010000259.1 GCA_903856025.1 uncultured beta proteobacterium | reverse complement strand
CTTGCAAGCATTTAATTTTTAACTGGAGAAAACTATGGCAGCAGATCAACGCATTTACGTCGTCACCAACGGTGACAATTCCCACCTTGTGCAGGCCGCAAGCCAAGCCCAAGCCATCCGCCACATCGCTGGCAAAACCTTTGACGTTCGGGTTGCTAAGACCTTGGACGTGGCCCAGCTCATGAGCAAGGGAATTGTGCTGGAGACAGCGGTCACTGTGCCCGAGCAAGGCACCTTGGAAGGGGTTTGAAATGATTTTGAGCAAAGAGCAGGTGGTAGACACCTTCATGAATACCACGCTGGAGGGTGAGTACAACTTCCTTCAGGAAGACCTGATCAAGCTGGCAAACGCCTTCGTGGCGGCGGCAGCGCCTGAGATCATCAAGGAAGAGCGCCAACGCTGCATTGAGGCTGCGCGGTCGCTGAATCACTTGGTGGCCGAGCGCATGGCGCAGATTCGGAACCAGTAAAAAAAGACCCCTCCACTTGTGACGGTGGAGGGGTTCAAGGGGGCAACTGCAATGCCCTCACGCCGGGGAGACAACCAACGTGATCTTTACAACATGAAATACTTTGCAACTTGTTTATTGGTTTGGGTAGTTGGATTTTTATTCCTTGACTTGGTGATGAAAATCATCACTGCATAGCATCGGATGGATACTGGTAGCTCAGCGGGTTTTTCAGCGTAGTTTTTGCCTGCCCATACATTGCATGGGCTTGGTCGGGGTTGTCGTGCACCCATTGAATTGGCATCCCAATAGCTGTAGCCAATGCTGGAGCTGGAATCGATGCCGCCGCCGTTAATGCTGAGATTACAGCGCCGGAGGTGTCACCAGCTTTATATCGGTTGTATGCATCCATGGCCTGCAAACCAGCCCCGGCAAATGGCAACACTTTTCCAATGGTTCCCAATCCCCCAGAAACTGTTTTTGCCGTCATTGCACGCTTGGCAAGTTGCGTATCTGCCGCAGCTTTTTCAGCGGCCAATGCGTCGGATGTGGCTGGAGTTACCAAAACACCTCCCTGTGTGGGAACTGTTGGAGACTTGTAAAAGGGATTGCCTTTTGCATCTACCAAGCCTCTAGAAGCCAGCTCGTCCGCATTCGACATGCCTTGACGCGCAAGCGCCGCTTGACGCTCTGTTTCGGTATTAAATCCCAATCGTTGACGACCAGTAGTTCCAGTTTCTGGATCAATAGTACCATTAAGAATTTGACGTGTTTGCGCGACCGTGGGAACATTGGATGGTGCCTGTGCAGCAGCCAAAGTGTTAACCGTCCCTTGAGGAACACGCATTGCACGCTCCACCATGGGAGTGAACCGACTTTTGGAGATAGTCGCATAATTTGGGTTGGTTGGACTGAATTTAGCGCCAGATGCACCATATCCCAACAAGGCCCCAACCACCGCCCCCGGAGCGGCTTCAGACAAGTCATGCTCATACGCAGAAGGCTCTTCCAGCTTGCGAATTGCCCCAGCATGAATCGTAGAGTTAATGTGGTTATCTGACAGATAGGCAGCGGCCTCATCTTGCGCCTGTTTTGCAATTTCTTCATCGGTCATATAAGCCTTTACTGTGCAGGTTGTTGGCCTGTAAAGTTGGATAGGGTGGCCTTGTTGATCAGGTCATACTTTGCGCGAATTTTCTTCATGACGCTGGATTGTGTGGCAATGTCGTGATAAGGCGTCAGGGTGTTTTTATCTAGCTTATCGCGCTCACTTGCATAAGCATCACGCAGCTCTTTTGCCATGTTGAAAGAATTCAGGTTACTTTGCAAAGAACTATATGCAGATGCTGCTGTGTTTTTCATTAAAGGCTCTTGGCTCATTGCCAAGCTCATTTTTTCAGAACCAGCAGTGGATGGGTCGATGCCGCGACTGACCATTCCATAAAAAGCGCTTGACGCCAAGTATTGAGAAAGTTTGTCAGCGATAGACCGGGGTGATGGTTGGCCGGGGGCGACAGGTTTGTCGGAAATCCCAGCATCCAGCCATGCCTTGGTTGGCAGGTTAATACTTGCGCCATAGGGGCCAACATGCACACCAAATCCGGCCTCTCCAGCAGCAGCCACAGGCCCAGCTTGACGCACCACATCAAACACTTTTTTAGCAACATCAGGGTACTGCCTCATTAGAGTTAATGCGGCCTCTGTGTCTCCTTTTGCTTGGTTGAATTGTCCGGGGCGAGTTAGATACGAGAGCGCGGAAATTTCATCTTGATATGGTTTCTCAAGAGTAGCAGCTTGCGTATCTGCCGTCTTACGCAAATATTCTGCATCTTGAGGGTTTTGACCCGCCAAATCAGGCATGCGAACTGATGGAGAAAATTTTTCAACAACCGGCTTTGGTGTAGTGGGTGAAGCATTTTGAGCGGCAGGATTGGTCGGTGCCGCACCCATAGATGCTGGTGATTGCTTGTAAGCATTTAACGCGGCAGCAGCTTCAGCATCACCATCATAGGCCTGTACTTTTAATTTTTGCAGCATTGCATCGGACATAGGCGTGCCCGTATATGAGGCTGGCTGGCCCTCCGGTGTCAGTGCTTGTCCGACAGGCTGAGAAGTAATTTTTGGCGCAGGGCTTCCTGCTGCTGGTGGCTGGGTACCAGAACCAGCCCCAATCAATTTATCATCAGCCGGATTATGAGGCTGGTGATGTAGGTCAGCATACTGAACTCGCTGAATTGCATTGGCAAGCTCACTGGACGCAAGCCCTCTTTCAGCATTTGCACTTTCATAGGTTTTTCGTGCTGCACGAGCAGAAGGTGTATCACCCAATGCTTCCAATTGCTGAACAAAATCAGCCGTGACTGGGCCGGTGTGTTCCGATAGCATTTGCGCCGCTTTTTGGTTTTGCCCCATGGCAATCTTTGACTGAGCCAACTGTGAACGCATTTGTGCAATTGGCAATGCAGCCGCACGGCCAGCCTCAACGTTCTCGCCCAGAGCTTCAGATGCAGACCCCAAGGACGCAGCAAAACCGCCCAATTGGGGCTTCAGGAAACCCGCAGCTACCTTGAACCAGTTCGGGTTGGAGTAGCGATCTTCCAGCGACTTGATTTGGGCCGCAAGAGAGTCTTGGTACTCTTGCAAATCCGCTGGATTAGCGCCGTACTGATTGATGTTTGCCGGGTTGGTGGAAAGGCCGGTTTGTTCTGCCATGATTCAGTCCTTGTCTTGATTATTGAATGATAGCTGCAACTCCATCGGGCATCCATGCGTTGTTGTATGCATCCCAGTATTCTCCGGGGTGCAAGGAAGGATCGTCATTTGCTCCGCCAGTGTTGCCGCCCGTCGCCGGGAATGAGGTGATAGATGGTGAACCGCTTCCCGTGGCACCACCCGTGTTATTGGGGTCGTTGCTGAATCCATCGCCCCCTGTAATGGGTGGGGAGCCGCTACTTCCGCCAGTTCCATCGCCGTTTGAATTACCGCCAGTCACACCCGGAGGCAGAGTCGCCGTAGAGCCTGTAAGTTTGTTGTAAGCAGCTTGCAAGGAATCCAATGGTGTTTGACCATTGGCACCCGGAGTGACAAGGCCAATTGCGCCAGCACCAGCGCCAGCCAAAGCCGACAATGGCGACATCTGAGCTGTCTGCGTTGCAGTAGT
>CAIOAQ010000258.1 GCA_903856025.1 uncultured beta proteobacterium | reverse complement strand
CTGACACGTATCTTTGCTACCCACATGCACCCGGATCATATTGGCATGGCGGGCTGGTTAACGCGCAAGTTCAATTGCCGCCTGTGGATGACCCAGCTTGAATACCTGTACTGCCGCGTGCTGACGGCAGACACGGGCCGCAAGCCACCTGAGGATGGTGTCACGTTCTATCGGCGTGCCGGCTGGAGCAGTGGCGCAATTGAGAACTACCAAGCCCGTTTCGGCAATTTTGGCAAAGGTATCCATGCGCTGCCCGACGACTATCGGCGCATCGTAGATAGCGAAGAGATCAAAATTGGCGCCAACACATGGCGCGTTATCGTTGGTACGGGCCATTCTCCAGAACACGCTTGCCTGTACTGCGCTGATCTGAAATTGTTGATCTCAGGCGACCAGGTGTTGCCCCGTATCTCTTCCAACGTATCGGTCCATCCGACCGAACCAGACGCCGATCCCATGCGCGAATGGTTGGACTCGCTGGCCAAGGTCAAGCGCGAGGTGCCTGATGATGTGCTGGTATTACCTTCTCACAACGATTGCTTTCGTGGACTGCATGCCCGCTTGGACTACTTAGTGGCGTCGCAAGAGCAAACATTGGACCGTTTGCGCCAAACGCTGCAGGAGCCCAAACGCGCCGTTGATGTTTTTGTGGCATTGTTTGGCCGCAGCATTGACGAGACGGACGGTGGGCTGCTGAACCTGGCCACGGGGGAGAGTCTGGCCTGCCTGAACTATTTGTTGCATCGCCGGGAAGCTAAAAGGGAGCTGGATGACTCCGGTGTGGCTAGGTATCAGATGCTCTGACTGACCCCCCAACGGAGTTTCACCGCTTCCTCTAGAGACGAACGCAGGTTGAAAAGCAAGGAAGAACATCACTACCTTCGGGTTGATGACATTGGCAAAAAGGCTCTTACCGAACGCAGCGCAGATGATGTGGGCTTCCCACGCTTTCGTAGACAAATTTCAACTTTCAGTTCGAAGTTGCTCAAACATCATCGGGCTCAGCTGGTCTAGGTGACTGCGTCTTCGGACTCGATTGTAAAAACCTTCGATGTAATCAAAGATATCCGACTCAAGCACCCATTAGCGCTTGCCGGCGTGTGTACCGTGCGACACACAGAACGCGCAAATGCTCATTACGATGTTGGCCAACCGCTTAATAACTATTCTCCCCATGAATAAACCTCTTGAGACTGAATTTGGCACCATTGCAGACCTGATCCGCCAGTACGCGATGCGCTCGCCACAGCAGCGCGCCTTGGTACAAGGCGCGCGCAGCGTGGATTACGCGGCTCTTAACACGTTGATGGACCGAACTGTCTGCGCGTTGCAGCGCGACGGCTTTCATCCGGGTGATGTAATCGCCATCTGTGCAGACATGTCGATTGAATATGCCGCGATCTTCCTGGGTGCCTTGCGTGCCGGAATAGTGGTGGCGCCGCTGGCTCCGGGCTCCGGGGCGGGTAGCTTGCAGCGCATGGTGCAAGACGCGCAGGCAAAGCTGGTGTTCACCGATGCGCCGGGCGCTGAGTCGATGGGACCGGCCGGTGCGCAAGGGGCTCCCCGCATTGCACTGGACAACACGGCAGTTGGACATGCCCTCGACCGCTGGCTGGTCGAAGCCGGGGGGAAACCGGTCCCGGTGGTGGTGCAGCCTGATTGGCCATTCAACATCATCTATTCCTCTGGAACAACTGGTGAGCCCAAAGGCATCGTGCAATCGCACGGTATGCGCTGGACCCATGTGCGCCGCGGTGCGGCCTACCACTACGACACCAATACGGTCACCATCCTGTCCACACCGTTGTATTCCAACACCACGCTCGTAGTTTTTTTCCCGACGCTCAGTTTTGGCGGAACGATAGTGTTGATGCCAAAATTCGACGCACTGGGTTATCTGGCACTGGCCCAAACCCACCGCGCCACCCACACCATGCTGGTGCCAGTGCAATACCAGCGGCTGATGGCGCACCCGGACTTTGACCGTTTCGACTTGTCCAGTTACCGGGTGAAATTTTCTACCAGCGCACCTTTCGGTGCGGCGATCAAAGCCGAAGTTCTCAAGCGCTGGCCGGGCGCCCTGGTGGAGTTTTACGGTATGACGGAAGGCGGCGGAACCTGCATTTTGGAGGCCCATGCCCACCCCGACAAATTGCACACAGTGGGGCGACCGGCCGATGGTCACGACATCCGCTTGATTGATGACAACGACGTGGAGGTGGGCCTCGGCCAGGCGGGTGAAGTGGTCGGTCACTCCGGCGGCATGATGTCAGGCTACCACGGCCAACCTGACAAGACCCGTAAAGCAGAATGGTTTGACCCGCAGGGCAAAAGATTCATCAGAACTGGCGACATTGGCCGTTTCGACGTCGATGGGTTCTTGACGCTTTTTGATCGCAAGAAAGACATGCTGATCTCGGGCGGCTTCAACGTTTACCCCAGTGATCTGGAGGCCGTCTTGCGGCGGCATCCGTCCGTATTTGAAGCTGCGGTAGTTGGGGTGCCCTCGCAGAGATGGGGCGAGACCCCTGCAGCGTTTGTGGTGCTCCAACCGGGGCAGCCGATGTCGGCTGACGAACTACTGGATTGGACCAATAGCCAGGTAGGCAAGACCCAGCGCCTTGGCCATTTGCAATTTTTGAATGAATTGCCACGTAGCCCGATCGGTAAGGTGCTCAAGCGGGAGCTTCGTGACGGTTTCCAGGAAAACACTGGTACTGCCGTGAGCGGCTCCTCAAATTGAAAGGTATCGTTGCCATGATTGGGTCACGTGAGGCAGTTGCAACTTTGATGTGCTTCTTATCTTTGCTTTTGTAGCCGACGGGCAACCTTTGGCGGACCATTTTATGGAGGTGTTAAGTGTCCCGTCTTCAGCGCAAATATCGTTTTTTCACTTGGCATCGAATTGCCCCTCAAATTGACGATGAGAACGTCAGCCTCAAGAATTTCAGAGGTAAAAATTCTTCACCAATTTTCGACTACCTCGAAGGTACACGCAGGTCGTCCAGATAATCACGTGCAATGTTGACGCTGGAGACGACACCAAGCGACGCAAACTTCTTGGCGAGCCATAACCGGGCGCAATCCCTGCCAAGATCACGCAATGTATGAATCAGCTTGG
>CAIOAQ010000257.1 GCA_903856025.1 uncultured beta proteobacterium | reverse complement strand
GGCATTGGTATTTACCCTAGGCTACTTCCGGCTTGTTTTTTTGACGGGCGTTTGTGGCGTTCCCAACTCAGAACGCAAACGATCCGCGAGACGCACGCCCTGCTGAGCCCAGAATTTGGGATCAGCGCGTGCAATGCGCTCGGCCGCATTGACCATATGCATGGCGCCAGCCATCCGTGCAGCGGCTGCATCGCCCGCTTCTATGGACTTCACGATGTGTGCATGCTCATCCCGCACTTGCTGTGCAAAGTCAGATCTTGTTGACTCATTGGCTCGCGTGACGCGTGTGGCATCGCGCAAGAACTGGTTGAGGTAAGCCAGCGTTGCCAGCAGGAATGGATTGTTGGCCGCTGTTGCAATGGCCGTGTGAAATGCAACATCCTCTGCCACCCCATCGCCGCCACCGGCAACGGCACGCTCAAGGACTGCCATCTTTTCCTTGATGCTTTTGATGTCGACGGGTGTTCTCCTTGCCGCTGCCAATGCAGCTGACTCAGCTTCCAATGCCCGGCGCATTTCGACCATCTGAATCACCGCGTTGACAGATCCGTCCGGTGTCAACACGAGTTGATCTACCGACGATTGAGAGCTGTTCTTGACGAAGGCACCCGATCCCTGGCGCGACTCAATGAGCCCCATTGTTTTCAGTCGGGACAGCGCTTCCCGAACAACGGTTCTGCTGACACCAAACCTTTGAACCAAAGCGCTTTCAGTTGGCAACCGTTCCCCTGACGGCAACTGCCCGTCCCGGATGCTCACCACGAGTGCTTCAGCAAGCTGTTCGGACAGCCTGACACCTACGCGCAACTCGGGGATTTTGTCTAAAAAACTGGGGGAGTCCATGGTCAAGTTGATTGATTCAAGAATGCTCATCTTGATGTAATACAACAGTTTAACTTAGACCATCGGATGCAAGACTTTTGCCAATCTTTGCGCCCTAAGCTTACATTTTCCCCATGTTTTGCGTGAGCGAGGCAGTGACCGCTCCTGGACAAAGCCGTCAATCAGCTTCGGCCGTGGAATACCGCCGTGGGCCATTGGATGCCCGCCGCTTCAACAAGGATTGGTCCTGGTGGCAATCAAACAGATGTCGCTATCACCGTGATTTCAACCCGCAGGTCGGGTGAAGCCAGATGGGCCTGCACCGTGGTGCGCGCGGGGGCGGCGCCAGGGGGCAACCAGGCCTCCCACACCGCGTTCATGGGAGCAAAGTCTTCTATCTGGTTCAGATAGACCGTGGCCGACAGCAGGTGGCTGCGATCGCTGCCCACTTCGGCCAGTAAGGCATCGATGCGGCGCAGCACTTCACGGGTTTGGTCGTGGATGCCAGCAAGCGCTGTGCCACTGGAGGTCTGGCCGCATAAAAAGATCAGGCCACCGTGCTGCACGATTTTGCTCATGCGGGCGTTGCTGTGGTGGCGCTGGATGGTGTGGGTCATGGGTGGGAGTCCTGGTTGTCGGGGTCGGTGCACAGTGACGCCAGCGAGGCCAGTGGCACCGGTTTGAGGGGTGAGCGGATGCGGTAGGCACCGACCTCGGCCACCGGCTTGCCCAGCTCGCTTGCCAGAATCTGGCTCACCGCGAGGCCGCATTGACGGCCCTGGCACGGTCCCATGCCGCAACGGCTAAAAAACTTGGTCTGGTTCGGCCCCTGGCAGCCCTGGCGCGCCATCTCGCGCACCTGACCTGCCGTGACCTCCTCGCAGCGGCACACCAAGGTGTCGTCGGCGGGCGTGTTAATCCACTGCGGTGGGCGGTACAGCGCGTCAAGGAAGGGGCGGATGCGAAGCTGCTGTCGCAGTGCCTTTTGTGCAGGTCGCATGCGCGCGTTGCATTCGACGGCAGACAACCGCCCCAGGGCCTGTGCCGCGCCCAGCGCGGCCAGCGTGCCACTGGCCTCTGCTGCCAAGGCACCGCCAATGTAGGCACCGTCGCCAGCAATGCGCAAACCTGCCAGCGAGGTCTGGCCGCAACCGTCCACGCGTGGTTGCCAGGCGAGTTGCACATCGTTCCAGTCATGTTCCACACGCAGCAGGCGCGTCAACTGCGTGTTAGGCACCACGCCGTGGTGCAGCAGCACAACGCTGGAATCCAGTCGATGCGCGCGTCCGCCGGCTGTAAAGCGCAACGCCTCAGCCCGCTCCTGCCCTTGCACCTCGAGCTGCGTCGCGCCCGTGAACCACGGCACACCCGCGTCGCGCAGGCGATGCACCATGCGCAGGCCTTTGAGCAGCGTGGCTGGTGCCCCCAAGGCAGCGGGCAGGTGCGGTAGTGCTGCCCAGCGGTTGGCGGCAGGTGAGGTCTCGACGATGCCGGCCAACGTGGCACCTGCGTCGAGTAACTGACAGGCGACCAGCAGCAGCAGCGGGCCACCACCAGCCAACACCACCGGGCCTGCGGGCACCGAGCCCGCAGTTTTCAGAGCGATCTGGGCCGCGCCGGCGTTCATCACGCCAGGCAGGGTCCAGCCGGGGATGGGGGATGGGCGTTCCATGGCACCGGTGGCGGCAATCAACTGCGGCGCACGCAGTTGCTCGGCCTGGCCTTGCCGTAGCGTGGTCACGGTGAGGTCGCGGGCCACATCCCACACCAGCGCGCCGTGCCGCACCTCGACGCCAGAGCCCGCCAGCCGCTCGGCCAGCGCGCGGCCATGGGTGTAGTCCCGCCCGAGCAAATTGGCCACCGCAGGATCGGCCACCGCGACGTTGCGGTAAATCTGGCCGCCCGCCCGCGGCTGCTCGTCCAGCAGCACGGTTTTCAGGCCAAGAGAATCCGCCGTGAGTGCGGCCGCCATGCCAGCCGGGCCAGCGCCGATGATGAGCAGATCATGTGTCATACGCCGTCCTCCGCGCGGCGCGCACCAGTGGGCAGGCGCACCTGCATGCCCTCGCACACTTCGACCATGCAGGACTGCACATTCTGCTGACCATCAACCTCGACCAGGCAGTCAAAACACGCCCCCATCAGGCACAAAGGTGCGCGCGGCTGGCCGGACACCGGGGTATGGCGAAACGGCACCACGCCTGCATTCAGCAGCGCCATGGCCAGTGTGTCGCCCGCGCGGGCGGTGATGGGCTGGCCCTGCACGTGCAGCGTGACGCTGGGCCGCGCCAGGGTTGAGTCAATGGGTCTAAACATGAAAACGTTCCGCGTTGAAGCCGCTGATGTCGGCGGGCTGTTGCCCCCCCCGGATCCAGTCCACCAGGGGGCCTGCGTGCTGGCTGGCCAGCGTGACACCGCTGTGGCAGGTGATCACAAAAGCACCGGGGCTTGCCGTCGAGGCCTGGTAAATCGGAAAACCATCGGGGCTCATGACACGCAACGCACCCCAGGTGCGCACGATGTTGACGGTCTTGAGCAAGGGAAAGCAGCGCATCGCACGCTCAGCAATGCGGGCCAACTGCGCCAGCGAGGTTCCGTCGTCCAGGCCTACATCTTCCTTTGAGTCGCCGATTTGCACCACGCCTTCGGCGGTTTGCCGCACGTGCAGTGAAGGGTGGCGCAAAAAGGGCTGCACGCGTTCGGTCACCAGAATCTGGCCCCTGACGGGTTTGACCGGGGCGTCCAGCCCGACCAGTGGGGCCAGCACGCGGTTGCCCAGCCCGGCGGCGAGCACCACCTTGGCGGCAACGTGTTCGGTGTTGCCGGTGCGAACATAAAACGCGCCGTTGCGCTGCTGAATGGCCTCCACAGCAACCCCGGCGTACAGCTCACCGCCCAGGTTTTTAAAGCTTTGAAACAGCGCGCGCAGTAGGCGCAGTGGGCTGACATGGCCGTCCAGCGGACAGAACACGGCACCGGCCACCTCGGGCCCCACCAGCGGCGACAGGGCACGCAGCTGGGATAAATCCAGCACCTCAAAGGGATAGGGCTGCCCCAGTTGCTGGCGCACCGCCGCCAGGCCCGCGGCGCGTTGGGCGAGTTCTGCCTCGTCCATGCACATGATGAGGCCGCCAATTTGCGACAGCTCCACATCCACACCACTGTGCTGCGCCAGCTCCTGCGCCAATGCAGGCCACTGCCGGGCGGCCTCCAGAGTCCAGCGCGCATAAGCCGGGCGGTCCAGCCCCTTGCCCTGCACCCACACCAGGCCGAAGTTCCCTCGCGCAGCCCGATAGGCATCGTCGCCTTCGTCGAGCAGGCGCACCCGCTCACCGGCACGCGCCAGGCCATAAGCCACCGACATGCCCACCACGCCGCCCCCTATCACCAGGGTATCGAGTTCCGCGTGCTGCTTCATGTCTTGCCCGACAGAATGCGGTCCAGCCCGTAGAAACGGTCCAGCACCACCATCAGCACCAGGGTCAGCACGATCATCACGGTGGAGACCGAGGCCAGCAGAGGGTCTATGGTGTTGGCGATGTGGTTGTACATCTTGACCGGCAACGTCTGCGTGCCGGCCGAGGCGACAAAGATCGACATCGTCAACTCATCAAAACTGTTGATGAAGGCAATCAGCCAGCCGCCCGCCACACCGGGCACGATCAGGGGTAGTTCAACGCGCCTGAACACCGTCCAGCCCGACGCTCCTAGGGACTGCGCGGCCTGGGCAAGGCTGCGGTCAAACCCCGTGGCTGCCGCCACCACCAGGCGCAGTACATAGGGCAGCACGATCACGGTGTGCGCCGCAGTCAGTCCCCAGTAGCTGCCCGAGCCCCCGATCTGCGTCAGGAAGCGCAGCAAGGCGATGCCCAATACCACGTGCGGCACCATCAACGGCGACAGCAACAGGGCCAGAATGGTATCGCGCCCGGCAAAGCGGTGCCAGGCGATGGCCATGCCCGCCGGCACGGCCATCAGCGTGGCCAGCGTGGCGGCAGCGGCGGCCAGGCCCAGGCTGCGCCAGAACGCGTCGATAAAGTCACTGGCCTCCAGCATGGCGCGGTACCAGCGCAGCGAGGCACCATCGAACGGCATTGCGATGTAGCCCTTGGAGGTGAATGACACCAGCACCACCATGGCCAGTGGCGCCAGCATGAAGATGGCAAACAGCCAGTGAAACACCAGCAGGGACCGAGGTAATTTATTCATACAAACACCTGCTTCCAGCGGCGCTCCACCAGCCGGTTCACGCCCATGGACACAATCAGCACGATCAGCACCAACACCACGGCCAGCGCGGCACCGAGTGGCCAGTTGAGGTTGCCCAGGAATTCGTCGTAGATCGTGGTCGGCACCACCTTGAGCCGCCGTCCGCCGATGATGGCCGGCGTGGCGAAGGCGCTGGCCGCCAGCGCGAACACGATCAGCCCGCCAGAGAGCACGCCCGGAATCACTTGCGGAAACACAATGCGCCGCAACACCGTGGGTAAGCTCGCACCCAGCGACTGCGCGGCTTGCTCGGTGGCGGGGTCTAGCTTTTGCAAGGAGGTCCATACCGCCAGCACCATGAAGGGCACCAGCACATGCACCATGGCAATCACCACGCCGGTGAAGGTGAACATGATCTTGACCGGCTCATCGACCAGGCCCGTGGCCATCAGCACGCTATTGATCACGCCCTCATTGCCCAGCAGCACGGCCCAGCCCAGCGTGCGAATCACCACCGATATCAGCAGCGGCCCGAGCACAATCACCACCGACACCGCACGCCAACGCTCGGACAGGCGGGTCAGCACATAGGCCTCGGGCACGCCAATGGCAATGCACAGCAGCGTGACCAGAATCGCCATGCCGAAGGTACGCGCAAAGATGGCGTGGAAGTAGTCGTCCCGAAAAATATCGGCGTAGTTGGCAAACGTTATCTGCTCGCCAATGCCGACGCCGCTGACAAACGGGTACAGGCTCAGCGAGAACAGCAGCACCAGCGGCAGCGCCACAAAAGCCAGCGTAGCCAGCATGCCGGGCGCGGTGAGCCAATAGGGCAACCGATTGCGGTGAGCGTTCATGCTGCGGCTCCGATTGGCACCACCCGGGCATGCTCGCCCGACCAGATCAAGCCCACCTCGTCACTCTCACCCGCCTGCGGCAAGCCTGTGTTGGCGTGGGTGATCTGCATAGGCCCCAGTGGCGTGTCCACCTGGAACAACCAGTGGTTGCCCAGGAACACCCGCGCGCTGATGCGCCCGCGCACCAGCGCCTGTTCCCGCGTGATCTCGACCTTCTCAGGCCGCACGATGTAATCCACCCGGCCGGTTGCGGCCAGATCCGCGCACGGTAAACGGTGTCCATCCACACTCACCGTTCCGCCCTGGGCCTGGCCGGTAAACACATTGGCCTTGCCCAGAAAGGTGGACGAGAAACGCCCATTGGGTTGTTCGTACATGTCAAACGGCCGCCCGACCTGTTCGATGCGGCCCTGGTTCATCAGCACCACGCGGTCGGCCAGTGTCATGGCCTCGGCCTGGTCGTGCGTGACCATGATGGTGGTGATGCCCACGCGGTGCTGCAGTGCGCGCAACTCGATCTGCATTTCCTCGCGTAGCTTGGCATCCAGTGCGCCCATGGGCTCGTCGAGCAGCAGGACCGGCGGCTGGATCACCAGCGCGCGGGCCATCGCCACGCGCTGGCGCTGGCCGCCGGAAAGCTCGCGCGGGTAGCGGTCTGTCAAGGCTTCCAGGTGCACCAGTTCCAGCGTTTCGCCCACCCGACGACGCCGCTCGGAGGCAGCCACGCCGCGCATTTCCAGGCCGAAGGCCACGTTGTCGGCCACCGTCATGTGCGGAAACAGTGCGTAGCTCTGGAACACAATCCCCAAGCCCCGCTTGTCGGGCTTCACGGCGGTAATGTCCCGGCCATCCAGCAGGATGCGTCCACTACTGGGTGGTACAAAGCCCGCCACCATTTGCAAGGTAGTGGTCTTGCCACAGCCCGAAGGCCCCAGCAGGCAGACGAACTCGCCCTTGGCGATAGACAGGCTGCACTCGCTCACTGCGGTAAAGTCGTCAAAACGCTTGGACAAGCCCTGAAGTTCTAGAAAGTTCATGGTCGTATTTGAATCAGATATGCAAAGCTCTATTGCTCCACAGCGCGGTCCCAGCGCTTGGTCCACTCGGCGCGTTTGGCGTTGACGATGTCGTAGTTAGGCGAGATCAGGGCGTTGACTTTCTCGGGGCCAAACACCACTTTCTTGGCCACCTCGGGTGCGAGCTTGGTGGTCTTGTTGACTGGACCAAAGCCGACTGCCTGGGCCAGCAAGGCTTGCGACTCCGCCGACACCACATGCTGCAGGAACTGCTGCCCTAGCTTGCTCTGCGGTGCGCCTTCCACCACGCAGCCCGCCACCATGATGACAACGGCACCTTCCTTTGGGTAGACAAACTCAACCGGTGCGCCCTGGTCCACTACCGCCTGGACCCGTCCATTGCCCCAGACCACCAGTGCCGACTCACCGGTCTGCAGCATCTGCGCCATCTTGCCTGGCGAAGGTTCCCACGCCAGTACGTTAGGTGCCACCTTCTTAGTCATCACGTCAAAGCCGGGGTCAATATTGGTCTCGCCACCGCCGTTGAGTTTGGCCATCATCAACAGGGTCAACAAACCATAGCCATTGCTGATGGGCGGAATGACCACCTTCTGTTTGTATTTGGCATCGGTCAGGTCTTGCCATGAAGTCGGGGCCTTCCAACCGTGTTTGGCGAACTGCTCTTTGTTATAGGCCAGACCGGTGGCGATGAAGCCTATGCCCACCGACTTGTCGCCCACCATGCGGGCATTGGGGTAAAGCTCTTTGATGGTCCCACTGTCTTCCACCTTGGCACACAGGCCCTGGCCCACCGCCTGGTACATCGGACCGTCGTCAATCAGTGCAACAGAGATTTCCTGCTTGCCTTTTTGCGCCTGCAGCTTGGCCAGGATGTCGGTGGAGTTGCCGGGCACGTAGACCACCTTGGCACCGGTCTTGGCCTCAAAGGACGGAATGATTTGCTCCTTGAACAGTTTTTCGTTCGAGCCTCCGGAGCCGCCGACGTACATCGTCTCGGCAGCCTGAGCACTCAAGGATGCCGCCAGTGCGACGGCACCCATGACGGTGAGGGTTTTGCGCATAAAGATCTCCGGTTGGTTCAGGTACAGAGGAAAAATTCGATCCAGCCAACAAAGATGTGCTGGCGTGGTTGCAGTCTAAGCACCCCATCAGCGCTTGAAAAGGTAAACGATTGGGTCTGTATATGCCAAAATGTTATATATATGAAGCCCGTACTGAATCTGCGCCAAATCGAATCTTTCCGCGCCGTGATGCTGACCGGCAGCGTGGTTGGCGCGGCCCGCCAGATGAATGTGACCCAACCCGGCGTGAGCCGCACCATAGGCTTGATGGAGTTGCGCATTGGCTACCCGCTGTTCGAGCGCCGCGGGCGACGCCTGGTGCCCACACCCGAGGCAGAGGCCTTGTACCGCGAAATCGAGCAACTCTACGGCAGCATTGAGCGCATCTCGCAGGTGGCGCAGGACATCCGCTTCCAGCGCGCTGGTACCTTGCGCGTGGCCACCCTACCGGCGCTGGCGCAGTGGCTGGTGCCGCGCGCCATTGCCCGGTTTCAATCCACACGCCCCAACGTCACAGTGTTTGTGCAGAGCCTACCGTCGCGCCAGATCGCGGAAATGGTGTCCACCCGGCAGTTCGACCTTGGTGTCGTCGAGCTGCCCCTGTCGCGTCCGGCCATCGAAATCGAACCGCTGGAGCCGGTGCCCTCGATGGCCGTGATGCCCGCCGGGCACCGTCTGGCGGGTAAGCGGCAGATTTCGTTGAAAGACCTGGACGGTGAACGCATGGTGATGCTGTCGCAACACAGTTTTGTGCGTTACCAGATGGACGAGGCCTTCTCCACCCTCGGCGTGGCGCCCAACGTGGTGCTGGAGACGCCCAGCTCCTCCATCGCCTGCGCGCTGGTCGCCGCAGGGGCGGGGATCACGCTGGTATCGAAGTGGACGGCTGCGCCATTTGCCGGGGCGGATCTGGTGGTGCGCCCTGTCAAGGAAGCGATTGCCTCGCGTTATGCCATCATCTTTCCTCAAATCACCGCCAAGATGCTGCTGGCCGATGCGTTTGCGAAGGACCTCCGGGAAGAAATACGTCAGTCCGATTTGGGAACGAAGGACTCGGATGCCCTTTATTCTTCTCACTCCAACTGAGCACCGATTTTGCCAAATCGTGTCACACGCCAGCGAGAAGCTGAACATGGTGGCGCGCAGTCCAGGCCCATCTGATGCAATGTTTTATCCTTCAAACCCTTGTATTTACTTGGTTATCAGCTATGTAATTTAAATATATTGCTGGCAAAAAACTGCAGCATCACTGGCGCATCAATGGCACCGGAATGCTTGGCAACTCAGCAAAACCGAACGCGTACGGTGTCAAGCGGTAGTCCAGTTCAATGCCACCGTTCTCCGGTGTCTCGCCGAGTCCACTTATCTCGCTCGCCGTAAGGGGGTGAATTTTTGCCACATCCCTCTCTCTGCTGAAGACCCGATGGCGCCACTGGTACACCTCCAGCAATTTTTCCTTGTACGTGTAACTGTGGTTGCTGTCGTTGTAATAGTCGTCAAATTTGCCACGGCCCAGATAAATGGAGTTTGATCCTTCGTACCCTGTCTTTTCGTAGGTAACGGCATCCGTATTCAAAAAGTAGGACCAATCGCCCGGAACAAAGTTATCTGCGGCGATGCCCTGTTCCATAAAAACCAGCTTTCCTGGACGCACTTGATCCTGCAGGCTGGATTCTTTTTCAAAGTACCAGGCTGCCCCTGGCTCGATGTACGACAAAGGATCTCCGTCTTGCATGAGCCTGGCTTCGATCGCTTGCGCAGTGGCCAAATCATGCTTTATGCGACGGTAGTAGTCCAAGATTCCCTGAATGATGATGAGTTTGGTCGCGGTGTAACAACCCAACGAATACTTCTTGGTGTGCATGAACACGTCGTCTACAGCCACATGCAAGGGTTGCTTCGCCCTCAAATTTCCGTGGTCCCAATATTTGGTATTCCAACGAGCGGATTTTCCATTGGGCCAGATGAATTCCACCGA
This sequence comes from uncultured beta proteobacterium, assembly GCA_903856025.1. Taxonomy (GTDB): domain Bacteria; phylum Pseudomonadota; class Gammaproteobacteria; order Burkholderiales; family Burkholderiaceae_C; genus Rhodoferax. The sequence goes on along the minus strand of CAIOAQ010000257.1, from coordinate 13,131 downwards.
CTCAGACCACGCCACCGTGTTCTGACGAACACCTATCTGATCTTTGAGCGCCTGCACAGTACACGCGTTGCCGCTGAATGTGGTGGTTCGCCCTTTTTGGAGCAGTGCAAGCAATATTTCTTTTTGCGAAACTGTCACCACAGTCCGGTGCTTTTTCCCGTCGATTGGAAGTCGAATCAGTTCCTCTTTCAAGTCATAGTCCACCCGGTGGATGAGACTCAATGTGTCGGTTCCTCCGAAGCGATCAAGAAGCGTGAATTGGAGTGCCTTGCTCGCCTCATCAAGCGTTTGACGGTAAGCGGATCCTTCGACGCCGAGCTCGCGAAAGTAGTCTCTCAGCGAAGCAGCAAGATTTGGCAAACTTTCTGCTGCGCAATTGAACACAATTCCACCCTCAAGCCCGGTGCTTGCAGACCATGGTTCGTGGTTCTGTTGCGCGCTGGCGGTATAACTCGTTTCATCGAATACCATGGCAAGAATGCCGAGCACCAATGAAAGGTATCGTCTGCGCTTGAGCAATCTTTTAGTCATTTTTTCTCCCTTATCGTGATGTCTGGAGCTGATGGGCATCCACGTCTTAGCCAAGACCCACGCAAATTGAAACGGGACTTTTATTTGACTTCTCTCAGCGCGATCAAGCGCTCTGAATCTGCCCACTTCTCCGACAAGCACCGCTGTATTTTGATCTGTTTCCTGGATTTCGTAATTGACGCTTGAGGTTGACCCCAAAGTCAGCACGGGCGCGGCCTAAAAAGCAGTCGACGGTGTAACAGGGAAGCCGGCTTCGCAGGGCTGATTCGCTATCGACGCTGATTCCATTAGGAAAATCAGCTTGTAGCCCTCATATTATCTGTGTAATATGCTATTGTTTTTGAAATAACGACGGAGCCATGCGAAACAACTCGGGCTGGCTCTGCTGGTACACCCGCAGCCACAACAGCGTGGCCGGCACCAGTGCTTCGCAGGCAAACCACAGTGCTTCGTCCAGCGATACGCCGGGTGGCCCTGAAAAACGCTGGCGCAGGGCATCCCAGCCGCTCCAGTCCAATTCGGGCATGGCGGCCCGTGCTGCTGGTTGCAACTGACCGGCGCTGTCGGCCAGTATCTTCAATTGGCGCAACACTTCAGCGCGGGTCAGGCGTGAGCGCAACAGTTCCTCTTGCGCCAGCCCTTCCGTCAAGGTGGCGACGGCGATGCCTGCCTGTTCGATCAAGCCCAATCGCGCACGGTTGATGATGGATGTCATGCGGCGTAGCCCCTCTGTGCAGCGCCCGATACCACCAGCAGCCGGGCGTTGAATTCCAACGAAGCCTATTTCACCAATTCAACGGTGACGGGTTCTTCGCCCAGCAAGGCCTGACAGGCCAGACGCGAGCCGGAACTGACGCCCACAATGCCGTCGAGCTTTTCGTTTTCTATGCGCTGGATTTTGGACAGGCTTTTCCGACCCACTGAAACCAGCACGTGGCAGCTTTCGCACTTGGCTTCGCCGCCGCATTTGCTGATGACTGGCTCGCCTGCGGCTTGAAGGGCTTTGAGCAGGCTGGTGCCGGCAGCGACTTCGTAGGATTTACCAGAGGGAAGGACGGTGAGTGTGGTCATGGTGTCAAGTGGCTCAAGGCCGTTCAGTGGTTAGAAAATGGGGAGAAATTTTCAAGCGGCCAGTGCTGGCTGCATGGCATCCATCAAGGTGGCGGCGAATTGCGCCAGCGGCATGTCAATGCGGGTGATGTTTTGCTCTTGCAAAAAGCGCGCTTCCATGCGAGTGGGCTCGTTTGGCAACACAGCCCAGTGGCGGTCACTGGAGCGTTTCATGATTTGGCGTGCAAAACAACGTGTCAACTGGTCATCAAAGCGGCAGCCAAGAAACAGAAAGTTGCGCCCAGTCCGCCAGGCCTGCACCTGCGCCGGGATCGGTGTCTGGATGTCAATTTCAGTCAGCACCTCCACGTAGTCGCTGTCAGACACCAGGTAGTTGCCTGCGGGGCTGTGGCTGCCCATGGGTTTGTAGAGCAGGCGTGCCACTTCTTTGGGCACCTCTGCCAGCAAGGAACCATCGGCTGCGTATACGCCGGTCCAGTCGCCGAAATGTTCAGACTGCGACAAACCTTGTACCTGCGCCCAGTTTTTTGGGCCGCTGGACTGCGCCAGTGCTCGGGCCAAGGTGTCGTCGTACCAGGTGTCGATCAACAGTCCCGCGCCGCTGCCAGCCAGTGCCACGTGCAAGGCCGAGGGTACGGGGGTGTCAGCAAAGGCCTCGTTCATCAAATGCACCACCGACTTGCGATGCTTGAAGTTCTCGATGAACTGCGCGGCCTGCGTCAGGCGTTTGCGAATTTTGTGCGGCACGCTGACCTTGGCCGTCATGCTCTCCGCCAAAGCCAGCGGTGTGCCGGGTACCTTGACGTCGCCGCACAGGGACAACATGTCCGGCCCCAGGTAGGGAATGACCGCGCCTGTGTCGAGATGGCGGGCAATTTCATGGATCAAGTCGGTCATGTGTATTCCTTAAAGGTAAATGGCCGCACCGGCACCAACATTGGTAGCGGTGTCTTTGAGTGTTTTGACAATGTGCTGGACTTGTTCCTCGTCCAATTGCGTGTGCAGTGGCAATGCCAAAGCGCGGTCGCCAATGCGATCGGTGTCAATCAGCACACCGCGGCGCTGCCCAATGGCCTCGCCCGCATTCATGTAAAAAAACTGCTGGTGCAGCGGGTGGCTGTAGGCTGCCGTTTCTATGCCGCAGGACAGCAGGTCGTCCATCATTTGTGCCCGCGCACTGCCCGAGAAACGCTTGCCCAGATGCACCACATAGAGCATCCAGTGCACCTCGTCCACGCCTTCGCCGATGTACGGTGGCTTGACACCTTCAAAGCTCTGCATCTGGTCGTGGTACCAGACCACCACTTGCTTGCGTTCGGCCAACCGGTCATCCAGCCCGGCGAGTTGGGCCAAGCCCAGCGCAGCGGTCAGTTCACTCATGCCTGCCTGCAAGGGCACGCGCGAACCCACCGACACCGAGGCACGGTCCGCCAAACGGCGCTGACGTAGGTAACGCAGTTCATGCACCAGCGCATCGTCATCGGTGACCAGCATGCCGCCTTCGCCCGTGCACAGAGCCGATGGCGCAGAAAAATCGAACACCGACACATCACCAAAGCTGCCCACGGTCTGGCCCTGGTAGCGCGAGCCCAAGGCTTCGGTGCTGTCTTCGATCAGCTTCAGTCCGTGCGCATCAGCCAGTTTGCGCAATGGTGCCCAGGCCGCAGGATGGCCATTGGTGTTGCCGGCCAGCAGGGCGCGGGTATTTGGCGTGATTTTGAGTGCCGCTTTCTCGTGGCTGAGGCTGCCAGTCCAGTAGTTGATGTCGGCAAACACCGGCGTGGCCCCGGTCAGGGTGATGGCTTGCGCCACTTGATGCCAGGTGTGTGAGGTGCAGATGACCTCGTCGCCCGGGCCAATGCCCATGGCCCGCAGTGCGATCCAGGTGCCCAGCGTACCACTGCCCACCGCCACGGCGTGTTTGCGCCCGACCCAGCCTGCAAACGCACGCTCGAAGGACTCCAGCATCGGCCCGTCGCCCCATTTTGCAGACCGCAACACGGCACTGACAAGTTCTATCTCGCGCGCGCCGCATTCGGGCTCAAACAGGGAAATGACGTCGACTTCCATGGTCTAGTCTTGCGTCAGGATCAGCGCGGTGGCCTCGGCGGTCTGCTGGGTGGTGGTCCAGCAATGGCCGTTGGATGTGGCCAGGAACACACGGCGCTCGCCCAGAATCAGTGCGGGCGTTTCGTCACGCATGTCCATGGCATCCACCACCACCACACGCATGGCGGGGTCGCGGGTGCGCCAGATGGCCGCCGCGTCTCGCACAGACGCTGCAGCCGAGACCACCTCACCAGCATCGCGCAAATAGTCAGGGGTGATGGTCATGCTCAGTCTCCCGCGTCCTCAGCCAGCGCCATCCGCCCTTCTTCTACGGTGATGGGCAGCGGCGTATCTGCAGGCATGGCGGGCAAGTCGAACTGCCAGCCATTGGCCAGCGTGACCAGCCCACCCCACATGCCTGGGTTGGCCATGGCGATGATGGGTTCCTCCAGGTCTTTCTTGGGCACATAGCCGGTCAGCACGCCTTTGCTGTCTTTGCGGATCATGAGTTTCATCAGTAGCTCCTGTAGGGATAAATGGGTTTCAAAAGTCGGTTTAAGGAGCAGTGATCCCAGCGGCACATGGAATTGGCATTTCTTCATGCAGCATGGGTTTCAGCAAGGGCGGCAGTGTGTTCAACAGACTGGTGATGTCATCTAGCGTGGTGGTTCGCCCCAGGGAAAAACGCACCGCTGCCAGCGCGTCTTCGGTGTTGACACCCATGGCGTTAAGCACATGCGATGGCTCGCTGCCACCTGAGGAGCAAGCCGCGCCACTGGAGGCGGCCACACCCAGGCGGTCCAACCGCTGCAGCACCACGTCCACCGAGAGCTGGCCGAAGCGCAAGTAGCTGGTGCCCGGCAGGCGGGGCACGTCCTGGCACCAGATGTGGGTCTCAGGCAGCGCAGCGGTCAGGCCGCTTTCCAGCCGGTCACGCAATTGGGTCTGGCGGGCCGCTTCCACATTGACATCACCCAGCATCTCCAACGCGGCGGCCATGCCGACGATGGCGGCGAGGTTTTCGGTGCCGCCGCGACGTCCACGCTCCTGACTTCCCAGCGTTTGCGGTACAAAGGGCACCCCTTGGCGCAACAGCAATGCACCCACCCCTTTGGGCCCCTGAAACTTGTGGGCCGACAGCGACACCGCGTCTGCGCCAAAGCTGTTGAAAGAAAACGTCAACTTGCCCACCCACTGGGTCGCGTCCACATGCAGCAGGGCCCCCGCGGCATGGGCCAGTTCTGCCACTTGCGCCACCGGCATCAGCACGCCGGTTTCGTTGTTGGCCGCCATCAGGGAAACCAGCGCCACATCCGGCCCCATAAGGCTGGCCGTTGCGGCCAGATCCAGCGTGCCATCAGCCAACACAGGCATGAAGTCGACCTGAACGCCCGCACTCGCCAGTGCACGTGCCAGGCGCAGATGGCCTGCATGCTCGACGCTGCTAAAAAGAACACGCCGACGCCCGGATGGGCTGGCGGCCAGCAGGCCACGTACCGCCATGTGGTTAGCCTCGGTCGCGCCACTGGTAAAGATCACTTCCACCGGCTTGCAGCCCAACACGCGTGCCACGGTGGCGCGTGCCGTGCTCAAGACCCGCTTCGCGTCCTGCCCTGGTCCATGCTGTGAAGACGTGTTGGCCCAAACGCTGGACAACACCGGCAACATGGCCGCAACGACCGCGGGCGCGGTTGGTGTGGTGGCGTTGTGGTCCAGGTAAATCATGATGCGACTCAGATCAGTTCAGGGCCAGAACTGGCGTTCGCTGTCCATACACAACAGGTCCAGCAAGTTGTCCAGCGACTCGTCCTGAAACCGTGCCACCCAGGTGCTGCTGGCATGGTCGCGCGAACACAGACACCAGCTGTTTGCCTCATGCGGGACGAGCAAGGCAATGTCAATCAAGCCCCCCGCTGGGTCCACCGTACGGGAACAGCACGGGCTTTGAATGCGGTAACTACCCTCCTCCACCAGCACATTCGGCTTCACATAGCGGTAGCGCACACGTTCCCGCAGGGCGCGCTCCAACCGGCGCTGGATCAGGTCATGCACCTGTGCGCCGACCGAGGAACGTACTGCTGCGGTCATGTTCACGGCAGCGCCTCGGTCTCAGGGAGCAGCCCCAGCGGGGCCGGGACCAGTTCAATTTCAAGGCAGCCGACCACACAGCCGTCAAATTGCACCAGGTACACCGGTTCATTCAGATCACTTGCATGGCCAATGTTGACCACCTCGCCGACCGAGCCACGCGCTGCTAACAGCGCGTCGAGCGGGCGCTCGGGGTAGCTTCCGTCGTTGACCAGATCATCCAGCGCAATGACACGCTGGCCCCAGGCATAGGCGGGTTCACGAAGCTCGATGCCCGTCAGGGTCTTGGTGTTCATGGTGCGCTCCTAATGGGTTGTGGAATGAGCCGGTGCCATGTGTTCTGCAGGTTTGGCAGACCCAAGTGTGGACAGGACACTGGCTTTTTCGCCGAGTTGCGCCAGCACCTCATCTGGCAGGTTGTCCAGCGTACAAAGCTCTTTGGCACGCATGCCTACGCGGTGACCTGACTCGACAAAGTCCACCGCGTAGATGTAGAACTGCTGCAAGAAGGTGTTGATGTTGATCACGTAGCCGATCTCGCCCTTGTTGACCAACACTTCGCCAATGTCGCGGCCGTTGTAGGTGCCGTCGTTGCGCACCACCGAGCGGGCGATGACACGTTCGCCGTAACTGAAGCGCGGCGGAAAGGCCAGCTCGATCTCTGCATCGTCGCGGTTGATATCAGCCATGGGCGACTCCCCTCGGCGCTATGTGATGGGCCAGGCAATGGGCTGCAGGGACGACCAGCGTGTTCATGATTTTTGGGGCGTCCAGCCCCGCACCGGGTAGTCGGCAGGTGTGTCGGCGGTGACGCCCTTTTCGTGGCGCGTCAACACATGAAACAACAGGGCACCGCCCACGTGGTCCTGCGGATCAAGGCGGCGCAGTTCTTTGAGCATCAGTTGCGCCTCATCCATCACCCCTAAACGCATGTTCAGGTAGGCCAAACCCTTGAGCGTGAACAGGTAGAAACGCACTGCAGAGTCATTCAACGTGGCATCGTCGCCTGGGGGAACGTCACCAAAGTTGGGACCAAGTGCGGTGCGTGCGATGGCCAGCGCGTCTTCACCCACGGAGCGTGCCTCGGCCAGTTGGTGGCCGTAGAAATAGAAACGGTAGAGCGCAATCAGCGGTGCCGGGTGCCGTGGCGCGGCCGCACGGGCTTGCTCCAGCAAAGGCAGGGCCTGCTGCGGCAGATGCCGCAATTCACCAGCCTGCGTGATCAGTGCATTGACCTGCGTACTCAGCCCCCCGCCTATGGCCCCGTCGGCAAACGCAGCCAGGTCATTGGCAAATCGGAGACTGTCCGCAGACATGGTGCAATCCGCCGGGTCAGTGCGCCACCACGGGGGCGGCCGGTCGGCCACGCCCAATGGAGCTGATCTCGATCTTGGTCACGCCTACCTTGGGAGCCGTCTCGGCACTGCTGCAGGCGCAAGCTTCCTTGTTCGGGTCAATGAAGCTCAAGCCCGATGAGGTGGCGGTTTCAACAAAGTCAATCGTGATGCCATTGAGCATCAGGCGACTTTCTGCGCCCAGGAACAGGCGTACACCTGCGACTTCCAGCAGTTGCTCACCCGCGCCTGGCATGGCTTCGGCGCTGAACTCGGACGAGTAACCCGAGCAGCCGCCCGGGGTCACCGCCAAGCGCAAGCCAGCGCCTGCGCCCAATCCCGAGAAGCGCACGATGCGGTTGATGAACTTCGCCGCAGCGGAAGTGACGGTGATGGTAGGCAGCATGATGGTCAACGCTTTCAAAAAAGTTGGGCTCAGACTTCGGTGATGCAATCGTCGACCGGGCAGACTGCGACACATTGCGGGTCGTCAAATTGCCCCTCGCAGTCGGTGCACTTGGTTGCGTTGATGATGTAGACGCCCTTTTTCGCGCTGATGGCCACGTTGGGGCATTCGGGTTGACAGGCATCGCAACCCGTGCAGGTTTCGGTGTTGATCTTGTGGGTCATGGTGAATCTCCAATGAAGTTGACGGGATAAAAACTCAGGCTGCCAGCGCAACGCTGTCTGCCAAGTGGGTGTACGCGCCTTGGCGAATCTGTGCATCACCACGGTGTTGGTGCACCACGGCACCGCTGGCAATGCGTGCGCGGTAGTCGTTGAACCAGCTCAAGGCGGCTTTTTCAATGAACTCGCCGACATAGCTGTCGACCGGCTCGACACCGGCGGCGGTGAGCTCGTCGCGCGGGCAAGCGCCAATCTTGGCCACCAGCACGGCGTGGCAATCGTTGATGGCACGCACCACCGATGGCAGTTGCGCATCGTCGCCTTCACCGCCCTGGCAATACTGGTCTACCCGGCGGTGACCGACAAACAGCGCCTTGGTGGCCGACACTTCAAACACCTGAAATTCGGTCACGTGTCCAAAGTGCTCGTTGACCTTGCCCCCGCCCTTGGTCGCCACGGCCACCAGCACGGTGAGGCCGTCTGAGGCATCGACGCTGCTGGTCACTGCCAGTGCTTCTTGCTTGGCGTCTTGCTGGGCCTGGCGTTCCACGGCCACTTTTTCTTGATAAATACGGCGCTTATCGAGGTCGTACACCACGTTCATTTGTTCCAGTTTGTCCAGTGTGAACTCCTCGCTGCGGTCCTCACCAAGCAAGCCCACCGCGTCGGCACGGCATTGGCGGCAGTGGCGCATCAGGTTGGCACCACCCATGCAGGCATCCTGCACGGCCTTCAACTCAGAAGCAGTGGGGCCGCGCTGGCCGGTCAGGCCAAACACGGTGCCATGTTCAGCTTCGGAGATCAGCGGCATGATGTTGTGCAGGAAGGCACCGCGCTTTTTTACCTCGCGGTTCACCTCAATCAGATGCTTGTCATTGATGCCGGGAATCAGCACCGAGTTGATCTTGGTCAGCACGCCGCGCGCGGTGAGCATTTCCAGGCCCAGCATCTGGCGCTCGTGCAGAATCTTTGCGGCCTCATAACCGGTGATGCGTTTGTGGTTCCAGAAAATCCACGGGTAAATTTTTGCACCCACAGCGGGGTCCACCATGTTGATGGTGATGGTGACGTGGTCCACGTTGTATTTGCATATCTCATCCACCAGGTCCGGCAGGGCTAGGCCGTTGGTAGAAATGCACAGTTTCAGATCCGGTGCTTGTTCTTGCAACATGCGAAAGGTGTCAAAGGTTTTCTTCGGGTTGGCCAATGCGTCGCCCGGCCCGGCAATGCCGAGCACGGTCATTTGCGGAATCTCACTGGCTACCGCCACCACTTTGCGAACCGCCTGTTCAGGGGTCAGCTTTTGCGACACCACGCCGGGACGGGATTCGTTGCTGCAGTCGTACTTGCGGTTGCAATAGTTGCACTGGATGTTGCAAGCCGGTGCCACCGCCACATGCATGCGTGCAAAGTGGTGGTGCGCTTCTTCGGAGTAGCAGGGGTGGTCCTTGACCTTGTCCCAGATGGCTTGCGGCATGTCCTCGGGACCATCGGACGAACCACAGCTGGCCTTGCCTTCGCCGCCCTGTGTGCCACAACCACCCCCCGCATCGGGCAGGTCAAGCGTGGCTCCTAGTGATTTGATCTGCCCGATGCTGACGTAGGTCTTAGCAAGGGTTGAACCGGTGTTTGCACTTGTCTGCATGAAAACCCTTTTCGCGACCGACCATGGCCGCACACGGGGTTAATAGCTAAATCCGTGCCATGTGGAAACGGGTGTTTTTGGCTTGATTTTGTCGCATCTGGCACAAGGAGACGGGCAGGCTTGTCGGGCTGTGTCACAGGGTGGTGTCTGTGATGCGACAAAGCTGACACAAGGCGGGCCATCAGCGTTGGGCGTTCGGAAAGCAGTCTGGGTGCCTGATCCGGGTTTGCTGCGTTGTTTTCAGGATGCTATTTAATGGATAGCTGGTTGCGCTGAATTTATAGGGGCTACAGGCCTAAAAAGCCAACACTTTTCATCAGGCATCGATTCGTGAGACTCCAGGCGGGCGGCGTGATTTGCGTTCTCCGGCCCACCACGCCACTGGCACGCCCCACAGCGACCCCACGCGAATGGGGCCTACGCCCGCAAACCCCACCACCCGCCTTCAACGAATCTTTGAAAGATGGACTTTGAAGGCTGTCTTTTAAGCGCCCTCATAACAGTTGCTAACGTCAGGCAGCACTTAGCAACCTGCCGAGAGTTGCCTCCACCTCTTTGATCGCAGATTCGACTACTGAGGCTTCATAAATGAAATCTCCACCGTGTGCTGCATCGTTTCTAAGGCGCGCAATTGCTTCCAATCGCTTGGCTTCAAACTCAGTGAGGACACCAACTTCCGGGGATTTGAGTTTGGAAATAACCGGAGACAGTGTGTCGCGTGGTGACAAGGCTACGGGAACTGCACGAGCGCGAGCCTTCAACCCTTCTTCCAGCGCTGCACCGAGAAGAACGGCAGCGGCTCGGGCATACCCTTTTTTGAGCAGGTAGGTTGCCTCATCTAGCAGGCCACTGAAGACAGCAGCAGACACTGATAGCTGGTACTCGATAGCAAGCCCGCATGAGTATTCGTGCCGCGCAGATTTAAGAACACCGAGCGCAGCCCCTATGTTCATTTGTTTGCCAGGGCCACCGACGGCCCAAACTTCGAACTGCGTTACGAAACGGTTCGTTGAAATTGAAAGTTTGTCGAGAAGATTTAGGCTGCTTGTGGACCACTGGGCGAAACCAACTATGTCCTTGATTACTCGCTTCTCGTCTCTTTGGAACTCCTGCCAGCGCCCCTCGCCCTCTTGAATGAGTTCATTGAATCGCAATAGGAGACGATCGTTAACAAAGTGTTCTGTCATGTTTCTCCCTAAAGGGTTACGAGCTTAAAAGCCTAATTTCACATGGGCAAATCAGCGTCTGCCCTACTATCGGCCATTGCGCTCAAAAAACACCACCCCAACCCGTTGAATATGCGCTTCAAGCTCAGGGTGCTTGAGGTCTGCAAACACCGACAGGTCAATGGTGTAGGGCAGCAGCAAATCATCCAGGGCTTCGGCGATAGTGGCGCACAGCTTTTGTGTGAGGTCTGGGCCGTGCAGGGTCAGGTCAATGTCAGAGCCTGGCTTGAAATTTCCTTTGGCGCGTGAGCCGTACAACACGGCGCGTTCTACCGCAGGGTATTGCGCCAGCACGGCGCAGATTTGATTCACCGTGTGATCGGGCAGTCCGTACTTCATGCGGCAGGATCGGCTTGTGCACTGAGGGCTGTGAAGGTGTTTGCCATCGCCGTAAAGGCCGGGTAAAAGCGGGTCAGGATGTCACCTGCAATATCTGATGCGATGGCGGTGTTGTAGGTGTGCGAGGTCAGGTTGCGGGCCTTGATCATGTCCATCCACGCATCACCGTCTTGAATCAGGGCATCTTTAAAGGCTTGGCGGGTTGCGTTTTTGGAGCCGATCAGGCCCACAAAGCCCTGTGCGTCCAGGTAGTCTTTCAACACATTCCAGGCCAGTTCATGGGTGAATTCAAAACCCTGAATCAAGCCTTGCTGCTCCAGTTTGGTGAGCGGGCGTTGTTGTGCAAGTTCCACCGCCTCGGTGAGTGTTTGCAGTGCATTGAGGTAATTGTTGAAACGCTGTTTCCAGCGGATGTCTTCGTTCATGGTGTTCACCTGTTTCGGGTGAGTTTACACATCCGAAGCCTCTCAAAACTTCCTGACCTCAATCCCGTTCTTCTGCAACGCGTAGCCCATTTGGCGCGGAGAAATTTTCAGCAGGCGTGCCGCCTTGGCTTGTACCCATCCACAACGCTCCATCGCCCAAACCAGGCGCTCACGCTCGCCTTCAGGTTTTCCGTCGCTATCGGGCGCAGGACCATCAGAATCTTCGGTGTGGTCAATGGACGCCTCATCCCCAGGTGAAAGTGGCGGCGAGGACACCGTCGGCGGTGTCATCGGCACTTCCACCACGGGAATATCGGCCAGACGATGCGGGCTCACCGCATCCACCCGCTCGATGTGGTGCAACACCTGGGTCAAACAGCGGTTGCCTTGGCACGGAAACGCCACATCAGAAATGACATCGCCCTGCGCCATGGTGGCGGTGCGCTCCACGCAGTTTTCCAGCTCACGCACATTGCCCGGCCAATAGCAACTGGTCAGCACACGCAACGCCGCCTTGCTGAACTGGGCATTGCGGGCGTTCTCGGTGTTGAACCGTTCCAGAAAGTACTGCGCCATGGCGGGAATGTCCTCGCGCCGGTCACGCAGGGGCGGCAGCTGAATGCTGACCACGTTGATGCGGTAGTAAAGATCAGCGCGGAACTCTCCCGCCTGCACCATGCGCTCCAGATTGCGGTTGGTGGCCATGATCAGCCGCACATCCACTTTGACGACCGTGGAGCCTCCCACGCGCTCAAATTCGCGCTCTTGTAATACCCGCAGCAGCTTGGCCTGGAACGAGGCCGAAATGTCACCAATTTCATCCAGAAACAAGGTGCCGCCATGCGACAGCTCAAAGCGCCCCTTGCGCTGGCCCTGTGCGCCGGTGAAAGCGCCTTTTTCGTGGCCGAACAGCTCACTCTCCAGCAGGGATTCGGTTAATGCGGCGCAATTGACCCGCACAAATGCTTCGCTCTTGCGCGGCGACAGATTGTGGATGGCACGGGCGATCACCTCCTTGCCAGTGCCACTTTCACCACGCAACAGCACCGTGGTGCGCGCCGGTGCCACCCTGTAGACCTGGTCAAACACGTCCTGCATGGGCTGGGACACGCCCACCACGTGGTCAATCTGCTTGCTTGGCTTGAGCACCTTGCGCATCCGGCGCACCTCGTCTTGCAGGTTGTCATGCACATCGCTGACATGGTGGTGCAACAACAAGGCCTGCCCCATCAACGTGGCCACCATTTTGAGCAATTGCAAATCGCCGGAAAACTGGCGACCTTCGTCCGGATTGAGGCAATCGATCACCAACAAACCCACAATGCGCCGCTCTGCACTGATGGGCGTGAAGAGCATCGCCACCGGAACATCGCCATGCTGGTCCGTGCCACCGACGCGGTTCAGAAACAAGGGCTCGGTGCGAACATCAGGCAGCATCAACTGGATGCCATTGGCGAACACGCGGCCCACAATGCCCTCACCGGACTGGTAGTGCAGTCGCTGTTGTTCTTCACGGGTCAGACCGACGGCGCACAGCCCACGCAGTGACGCGCCAGGCTCTGCCAGCAGCACAAAAGCACGCCGCCAATCGAAGGCGTGAATCAGGTAGTTCAAGGCCTCGCGAAAAGTTTTGGCGATGTCCAATGAGCTTGCCAGCGTCTTGCTGACTTCGTAAATCGCCACAAGCTCGCGCCGGGCTTCAATGACTTGTGTGTTCGCCATGGAGAACTCCTGTATATGGGCACCGAGTTTGTGCAAATGCCCCCCAATCTCACACTACGCAAGAAGCACGCCAG
>CAIOAQ010000256.1 GCA_903856025.1 uncultured beta proteobacterium | reverse complement strand
CAGTGCCAGGAAACCCTGCGCACCGCCATGGCCATTGGTGCCGACCGTGCCATTCTGGTTGAAAGCAATGAAGAGCTGCAGCCTCTGGCGGTTGCCAAACTGCTCAAAGCCCTGGTGGACAAAGAGCAACCCGGCTTGATCATTGTGGGCAAGCAAGCCATTGACGATGATTGCAACCAGACGGGCCAAATGCTCGCCGCGTTGGCAGATCTGTCGCAAGCGACCTGTGCCAGCAAGATTGAAGTGGTGGACGGCAAAGCCAACATCACGCGCGAGATCGATGGCGGTCTGGAAACCCTGAGTTTGACCCTGCCGGCCGTCATGACGGCCGACTTGCGCCTGAACGAGCCGCGCTATGTGACCTTGCCCAACATCATGAAGGCCAAAAAGAAGCCGCTCGAAGTGTTGACTCCCGAGGCTTTGGGGGTGAATGTGGCGCCACGCATCAAGACACTCAAAGTGACCGAGCCGCCCAAACGCGGTGCTGGCATCAAGGTGCCTGATGTCGCCACCCTCGTTGCCAAACTCAAAACAGAAGCCAAGGTGATCTAAATGACTGCACTCGTTATTGCCGAACACGACAACGTCGCCCTCAAACCCGCGACCTTCAATACCGTGACAGCCGCTACCCAGTGTGGTGGTGACGTGCATGTGCTGGTGACCGGTCACAATGCGGCCGCCGTGGCCGCTGCCGCTGCACAAATCGCTGGAGTCAGCAAGGTGTTGCATGTGGATGAAGATCACCTGGCCCATGGCATCGCTGAAAACGTCACCGCCCAAGTGGTGGCGCTGGCGGCCAGCTACAGCCATGTCCTGTTTGCTGCGACCGCATCGGGCAAGAACATTGCCCCGCGTGTGGCTGCCAAGCTCGATGTGGCCCAGGTGTCGGACATCACCAAAGTCATCAGCGCGGATACGTTCGAGCGCCCCATCTATGCTGGCAATGCCATCGCGACTGTGCAGGCCACAGATGCCATCAAGGTCATCACCGTGCGTGCTACAGGTTTTGATGCTGCAGCTCCTGCAGGACAAGCGTCAGTAGCTATTGAAACAGTAGCTGCTGTGGCTGTTTCCGGCAAAACCAGTTATCTGGGCAGCGAGATTGCCAAGAATGATCGCCCTGAACTGACCGCTGCCAAAGTCATCGTTGCCGGTGGCCGTGCCTTGGGTTCGCAGGAAAAATTCAATGAGCTCCTGACACCCTTGGCAGACAAGCTGGGTGCGGCCATCGGCGCGAGCCGTGCGGCGGTGGATGCGGGGTATGCCCCGAACGATTGGCAAGTGGGGCAGACCGGCAAGATCGTGGCCCCTCAGTTGTACATTGCTGCAGGCATCAGTGGCGCCATCCAGCATTTGGCGGGCATGAAAGACAGCAAAGTGATTGTTGCCATCAACAAAGACCCAGAAGCACCAATTTTCAGCGTCGCTGATTACGGTCTGGAAGCGGATCTGTTTGTGGCCATCCCCGAACTGGTGGCTGCGCTTTAAGCGTTGATCAGATGAAGGGCATCCGTTGTGGTGCCCTTTTTTTTCGTCTGCCGTCCAGCTAAAAGTTTTGTTTAATCCTGAGGAGAATTGAGATGAGTTACAAAGCCCCCGTCAAAGACATGTTGTTCAACATGAAATACCTGGCCAACATTGACCAGATCGCCCAATTGCCCGGCATGGAAGACGCGGGTTTTGAAACTGCTCAAGCCGTACTGGAAGAAGCCGCCAAGTTCAATGAAGGCGTGCTTGCGCCCTTGAACTGGGAAGGCGACAAAAATCCAACCAGTTGGAAAGACGGCGAGGTCACAGCCACCCCGGGCTTCAAGGAAGCGTTCAAACAATACGCCGAAGCCGGATGGCAAGGCCTGCAACACCCGGTGGATTGTGGTGGACAAGGCTTGCCAAAAACCATCGGTTCAGCGGTCGGTGAAATGCAAAATTCGGCCAACATGAGCTTTGCCCTGTGCCCGCTGCTGACCGACGGGGCGATTGAGGCACTGCTGACGGCAGGCAGCGATGAACTGAACGCCATCTATCTGGAAAAACTGGTGAGCGGGCAATGGACGGGCACCATGAATCTGACTGAGCCGCAAGCCGGCAGTGACCTGGCTGCAGTGCGCACCAAGGCGGACCCTCAGCCCGACGGCACCTACAAGATTGCTGGCACCAAGATTTTCATCACTTGGGGTGAGCACGACATGGCAGAAAACATCGTTCATCTGGTGTTGGCACGCGTCGTCGGTGCACCAGAAGGCGTGAAGGGCATCAGCCTGTTTGTGGTGCCGAAAATCATGGTCGGCAAAGACGGTGCTTTGGGCGCACGCAACGATGTGCAGTGCGTCAGCATTGAACACAAGATGGGTATCAAAGCCAGCCCTACCTGTGTGCTGCAGTTTGGTGACCACGGTGGTGCGGTGGGATACCTGGTAGGCCAGGAAAACCGCGGCCTGGAATACATGTTCATCATGATGAACGCCGCGCGTTATGGCGTGGGCGTACAAGGGGTTGCGATCGCAGAGCGCGCCTACCAAAAGGCGGTGGAGTTTTCAAAAGACCGTATCCAAAGCCGTCCGGTGGATGGTTCGTTGCCAGCAGCGGGTGCCATCATTCATCACCCGGACGTCAAGCGCATGCTGATGACCATGCGTGCCTACACCGAGGGTTGTCGTTCCCTGGCGTCGGTTTCTGCAGCTGCTTATGACGCAGCACACCACCATGCCGATGCGGACACGCGCAAACAAAACCAGGCGTTTTATGAATTCATGGTGCCACTGATCAAAGGCTACAGCACCGAAATGAGTCTGGAAGTTGCCAGTTTGGGCGTGCAGGTGCACGGCGGCATGGGATTCATTGAAGAAACCGGCTGCGCCCAGTACCTGCGCGATGCCAAGATTCTGACCATTTACGAAGGTACCACCGCCATTCAGGCCAATGACTTGGTGGGGCGCAAGACTTCGCGTGATGGCGGCCAGACTGCCAAAGCACTTGCAGCGCAAATCGAAACCTGTGAAGCCGAGTTGGTGGCCAGTGGCAGTGCGGATGCTGCCGTGATGGCGCGGCGCTTGAAAGCTGCTCGCTTGGCATTCATCGATGTGGTGGATTTTGTTGCCGGGAACACCAAGGCACAACCCAATGACGTGTTTGCCGGCAGCGTGCCTTATCTGATGCTTGCAGGCAACCTGATGGTGGGTTGGCAGATGGGTCGTGCCCTTCTGGTGGCACAAGTGGCGGTGGCCAACGGTGAAGATATGCCCTTCATGAAGGCCAAAATCACCACTGCACGGTTTTACGCTGACCATTTGTTGACCAAGGTGCCGGGCTTGCGCGACAGCATTGTGGAGGGCGCAGCCAGTGTCACCGCCTTGGCGCTTGATGCGTTTTAAGTCTTGAGTCATCCGCCATGGTGTGGATGATGCTATGTTATAGATAGCTGTTTTCTCTTTATTTATGAGGGATTGCGGCTATTTTTGTATATATACCTCACTGAGATGAAATGATGTCCGTTTTGCCCGCACCGTTGAATGCCTTGCCGTTTCCGGTGATCGCATCACCCTTGTTCATCATCAGCACCCCGAAACTCGTGATTGCCCAGTGCATTGCGGGTGTGGTGGGCTCCATGCCAGCACTCAATGCACGCCCGGCAGAGCAACTTGAAGACTGGCTGATCGAGATCACGCAGGCGCTGACGGATCACAACCGAGCCCACCCGGACCAGCCAGCGGCCCCCTTTGCCATCAACCAGATCGTGCACAAAAGCAATGAGCGGCTGGAACACGACATGGCGCTGTGTGTGAAATACAAGGTGCCGATCATCATCACCAGTTTGGGTGCCCGTGAGGACATCAACGCGGCGGCGCACAGTTATGGTGGCGTGGTGTTGCACGACGTCATCAACAACAAACACGCCCACAAGGCGATCGAAAAGGGCGCAGATGGGCTGATTGCTGTGGCAGCGGGTGCTGGTGGACATGCGGGGGTGAAAAGTCCGTTTGCCCTGATTCAGGAAATTCGCCAATGGTTTGATGGCCCGGTGGCGTTGAGTGGTGCCATTGCCACCGGTGGTGCGGTGTTGGCGGCGCAGGCCATGGGTGCAGATTTTGCCTATATCGGCTCGGCGTTCATCGCCACCCACGAGGCGCGCGCTTCAGATGCCTATAAACAAGCCATCGTGGACAGCAATTCTGACGACATTGTCTACAGCAATTTGTTCACTGGCGTGCATGGCAACTACCTGGCACCCAGCATAAGGGCTGCGGGGATGGACCCGGCACACTTGCCTGAAAGTGACCCCAGCAAGATGAATTTTGGGGGTGACAGAACCAAAGCTTGGAAAGATATTTGGGGCTGTGGTCAGGGCATTGGGGCGGTCACCCAGGTGCAAAGCGTAGCCGAATTGGTCGCCAAACTGAAGCGGGAGTACGCTGCGGCGTATGCGGGGTTGTCCACGATTTTAGATAAAAAACTCCCTCTATCCCCCGTGTATTATAGATAATTTGCTCCTGTTAGTAGAGCGTTTCAGGATGAAGCTGGCTCAGGTAGGCCAGGTCGAACCTTGTTCTGGCACAGTCGCCCGGTAGCCAAGTTCGCGCTCAATCCGACTGCGCAGCATGTCAGCCGGGCCATCTTCACCGTGTACCACGTAGACTTGATCCGGCGGTTGCGGCATGGTGCGTAACCAAGCCAGCAGTTGGTTGGCATCGGCGTGCGCAGAAGCGGATTGGAGTTGAACCACCTCCGCATTCACCTCAACATCCCGTCCATGAATTCGCACGGTTTTGGCATGGCTGGACAAGGTCGCACCACGTGTCCCTGGGGCCTGGTAGCCGGTCAGGATAATCATGTTCCGGTGGTCACCTGCATAGTGCGCCAAGTGGTGCAGCACACGGCCACCGGTGGCCATCCCGCTGGCTGAAAGAATGACCATGGGGCCATGGCGGCTGGCCAATGCACGAGATTCATCGGTGCTGTTGACCATGGTTGCACTGTGTGTCAGGGCGTGGGTGTCCTGTCGGCTCAGACGGTGTTCACCGGGGTGGTCTTCAAACAAATGCGTGGTGTGAACGGCCATTGGGCTGTCCAAAAACACCGGTAAAGCGCTGGGCAATTCGCCCTTCATTTTGAGCAAATGTATGGCGTGCAGCAGGGCTTGTGCGCGCCCCACCGCAAAAACCGGCACCACCGCCACCCCGCCGCGTTTGGCCACACGGGCCAAGGCGGGGGCCAGTTCGGCCAGAATATCTTCTTTGGGGTGCGTGCGGTCACCGTATGTGGATTCGATCAATACCGTGTCTGCTTGGGGGGCGGCATCGGGCGGGCTCATGATCAAGTCGTCTGGCCGACCCAGATCGCCAGAAAACAAAATGCGACGACCAGCCACTTCAAGCAGGATGCTGGAGGCACCCAAAATATGACCCGCGGGGCTGAACGTGGCTTTCCATCCCGGCAGCAGCGTCACGACTTTGCCATATTCTGTCGCCTTGATATGGGGCATGGCATCGAGGGCATCTTGCCGTGTGTACAAGGGCAGGGCGGGTGCATGTTTTGACAGCGCATGCCGGTTGGCGAACTCTGCATCTTCTTCCTGAATATGCCCACTGTCGGGTAGCAAAATTTTGCACAGATCGCGCGTGCCCCTGCTGCCGTACACATGCCCCGAGAATCCTTCTTTAACCAGCAGCGGCAGGTAACCGCTGTGGTCCAGGTGGGCATGGGTGAGCAGTACGGCATCGATTTGATTCGGTGCCACCGGCAAAGGTGTCCAATTGCGCAGACGCAACTGCTTGTATCCCTGAAACAATCCACAGTCCACCAACACATTTTTTCCGTCATGCTGAACCAGATATTTGGAACCGGTGACGGTGCCCGCCCCGCCCAGGAAAGTGATGTTGACGCTCATGAGGATTCTCCTTGTGGCTGTACGGCAAAAAAAAACCGCACAGCTGTTTATAAACTGTGCGGCTTGCTTTGTCTTGCCAATTTGCTAAGGCAATCGTTCAGGTCATCAACTGAAAAAGCTTTTCAGGCGATCCGTCCAACTGTCACCGCTGGGGGAATGTTTACCGCCACCTTTTTTAAGCGATTCATCAAGTTCACGCAACAGCTTGCGCTGATGCTCGGTGAGCTTGACCGGTGTTTCTACCAAAATATGGCAGTAAAGGTCACCCGGATAGCTGGAGCGAACGCCTTTGATGCCCTTGCCACGCAGCCTGAATTGTTTGCCGGTTTGCGTTCCTTCGGGGATATCAATGGCGGCTTTGCCGGCCAGCGTCGGCACATCGATTTCACCGCCCAGTGTGGCGGTGACGATGCTGATTGGCACGGAACAATGCAGGTCGTCTCCGTCGCGTTCAAAGATGTCGTGTTTTTTTAGACGAATTTCGATGTACAAATCGCCGGGTGGACCACCATTGGTGCCGGGTTCGCCATTACCAGCACTTCGGATACGCATGCCACCATCTATGCCAGATGGAATTTTGACTTCAAGCGTCTTTTG
>CAIOAQ010000255.1 GCA_903856025.1 uncultured beta proteobacterium | reverse complement strand
GTCAGCACCAATTACGACTTTGGCAGCTTCAAGCTCACCGGCGGTTTGCAACACAGCACCGACCTGACCACCACCAGCGGCAACGGCACAGCTTCAGGTGTCAGCAACCTCATCGTCACAGGAGCCACAGCGTTCACCTTGAAGAACTTCAACGGCTACAACTTGGGCGTGGAAGTGCCTGTCAGCGCCGCCACTACCGTCGGTCTGAACTACGTCCTCATGAAGTATGAAGGCGCGTTGGGTGAAACCAGCAATGTGGGCAAGATTGCTTTGAGCGCACGCTACGCTCTTTCCAAGATGACCTACCTGTACACCGGTGTCTCCATGGCCACTGGCGACTTGAAGGACTACCTCAGCGAGAAGACCGTGGTGCAATTCGGTATGCGCAAGGCTTTCTAAGCTGGGTTGAACACAGCATGACAGGGGCTTAACTCTGTTTCCCAAGGTTTTGGGGCCTCGTCACAGAGGCCCCTTTTTTTGTGCCATCGGTACTGAATCCAAATTACCTTCAAAATTCCATGCGCCGACTACCCTTTATTTCCCACCTTAAGTTGACCCATAGAATGCTCATTAGTTTCGGCGCAGTGCTGCTGATTCTGATGGGATTGACCGCGCTGGCGCTGCAGCGAATCGGGAGTCTGGGCGATACCCTCTTGCTGGTGGCAGGGACAGGAGCCCAGCGCAGCCAGGCGATCCGCAGCATGGAGCGTAACGTCAGCCAGGTCAACGAACTGCTGCGTGGACTGCAATCTACGGCTGGCGGTCAACTGGGCGATCAACTACAAAAGATTGAAGCTTCCGTACACCTGTACCGCGAGAGCAGCAATCAGGCTTTAAGCTTAACCAACGAAGCCAGCGGTAGGACCCTGATCCAGCAGGCCAACGCCGCTGCCGACAGCAGCCTTGAGATTCTGGCCCTGGCGAAAAAGGAGGACAGCGGCAGTGGCGATGCGGCCGTCGCAATGATGATCCGCCTGAATTTTTCCAGAGACAATGCCCACTGGAGTCAACGGCTTGATGTCTGGCGTGAAACGGTTCAGAAGCTGGGATCCTGGGACGACACCATGGTTACCGGTGTGGCCGATTCAGCCCGGGAAATGGCCGACTCGGCCCGCTGGATGCTTGTCATCGGTGCCATGTGTGCGCTGACTCTGGCCACACTGATGGGCTGGCGTCTCACACAAGATGTGGCCACTGGACTTGCCAGCGCAGTGCACGCGGCGCAGCAAATGGCCAGTCACGACCTTTCGGTCGTCATTCCAAACCAACGGCAGGATGAAATCGGGGCCGTTTTGTCTGCGCAAGAGTCCATGCGCCAGAACCTCCATGCCCTGGCAGCCGGAGTGATCAATGCCACCCATTCAATCTTCCAGGCCAGTGCCGAAATAAGCGACGGCAGCCTGAACCTAAGCACCCGCACCGAACAGGCAGCAGCTACTTTGCAGCGTAACAGCGGGACGGCCCATGCGTTATCGGACTCAGTTCAGCACACCAGCTTAGCGGCCCGCGATGCCAATACCTTGGCCAGCCAGGCTTGCCAGATGGCGCGAGACGGCGAACGCCGCGTCAAGCAGGCCATGGACACGATGCAAGGCATTGAGGAATCTTCACGCAAGATTGGTGACATCATCGCAATCATCGACGGCATCGCGTTTCAAACCAACATCCTTGCACTCAATGCCGCTGTTGAGGCGGCTCGCGCAGGTGAGCAAGGGCGCGGCTTTGCGGTGGTAGCGGGCGAGGTTAGAACCCTGGCCCAGCGCAGCGCGCAGGCCGCCAAAGAGATCAAGGATCTGATCAGAAACTCGCTTGTCAAGGTGTCGGCTGGCTCACAGGAAGTGCGCGAATCCGGCAATTCCACCATGGCAATCCGGGACTCAGTCGAGAAAGTTTCAACCATCATCGCTGCGATCGCGCACGACGCCACAGCACAACTCGACCTGATCCGGCAAGTCAGCGATGACGCCTCCGACCTTGAAAGCAGTGCTCAAAGCAATGCCAGCATGGCGGAGCAGTCAGCGGCGGCGGCCCAGTCCCTCAACGAACAAGCCGCACGACTGGCTCAGCTGGTCAATCGATTCAAGCTGGAAGGCACGGTGAACGTCATGTTGGTCAGTGCCAACACACCAGCGGGTCGCGGTTAAAAATAGGAGTCGCAAGTACCCCCCATTCAAGCCGTTATCTTTGGTTTGAATGAAAAGTTCTGTATGCAGGCTATTGAAAAATGTCTGCATCGGCAGCGATCCGGCTGGCCACCCGATCGGCACTGGTTCGCAATTGCAAGGCCGTACTGTGCGCCAAGTGAAGGCGACGCAACAACCAGGGACTGAGATCGCCATCAAAGGGGTCACTCAAGCCAAGCCACATCGACGCTGTGATGCGGTCTTCTGGCGTTTGTTGCACGATCGCACGCCCGATCAATGACGCTTCTATGGCCTGTGCGGTCTGTTTCAAATGCACATCCATCTCTTGATCCTTCAAGCGACCACGCTGCATCAGCAACATGGTTTTGACCGTGGTCAGTTGTGCCTGCAGCTGATAGCTGTACGCCAGCAGTTGCCCCAGCGGCTCCAGTGGCGGACGCATGGCACGTGGCTCGGACAAGGAACGCTGGGTCGCCTGCACCAGTGCTGAAAGGCTGTCATAAGCCTCGCGCCGTGCCAATCGCCACTGCAACTCCGGCTCGTTGTCCACCGCCTGCAACTGCCACAAGCCCAGTGCGACGCGCGCATGGCGCGCCTGCGCGGACAGGGTACGCGTCACCAACGCCGCAACCTGATGGCGCTCCCACGACGGCAAAACGTAACTAAAACCCCAGGCGATGGCGACACCGATCAGGGTGTCGGCCATGCGCTCCACCGCATCAAAAACAAGGCTTGAACCCGCATTGAGCATGTGCACTTGCAGCAGGCCCAACACGGTTGCTGCGATGGCCGTAACCAGGTATTTCTTGACGGCAAAGGCATGGGCAATGGCTTGTGCCAGCGTCACCACCAGCAGCAAGATCAGTGGTGGGGTATGCACGTAAAGCAACAGGCCCGCCAGCACACAGCCGATGAGCGTGCCAGTGGCCCGGCTGTTGCGCCGCTCCAGTGTCTGGGCCAGGCTGCCGCGCAGCACCACCACAATGGTCAGCAAAATCCAGTAATCATGGGTTCCCCAAGGCAACACCAGTCCGATGGCATAGGCCGTACCAATGGCCAGGGCAGCGCGAAGGGCGTGGCGCAAAGGCGGGGCGTCCCAGCGCCACATGGAAAGCAGCGGTTGCCATGACCACGCGGTGGGACTGACAAAAAGCTGCCAGTTGGTACGCACCAGGCTCACATCAGGCGCCAGCTCACCACGCGCCAACGCCATCAGCCGCAGGGTGTCGTCATTCATGAGGCCAATGCGGCTTGCCATGCCCTGAGCCAATCGCTCGGGCGGCGGCATCGTGCCCTCTGCGCCAGTTGCGATGTCGTTGCCCCACTGAAGGCACTCCAGTTGAGGACGGCAGCTTTCAAACGTCGGGGGCGTTCGGCCGAGCATCAGGGCATCTGCCAAAGCCTCGTTTTCGTCAGCCAAGGTATTGAGCACGTCGCTGAGCGAGTTCAACACCGGTTCGTGGCCGCGGTGCGATAAGAGCGTGTCCATGTCAAGTTCGCAAACCAGCAAATGGTCGCGTATGTCCAGCACCAGCATGAGCATGTGCGCCAACCGTTGGCGACGCACGGTGCGCGGCGATTCCAGCAAGATGTCGCGAGCAGCTTGCAATTGGTCAGCCAACACGGCTTGCTGTTGGAGCAAGGTACCAACCAGGGGAGTACGCACTGGCTTGTCGTCTTCCATCACGGTGACAAATTGCTGCGCCTGGGTGCGCATCAGTCGTGACAGCGCCAGCAAGGTATCGGCCAACATTTGGACGCGGTAACGTGGATTGAGCGCGGCGTTGGCCAGTGTGGCCCAGAACAAATATGCCACGGCACCCAGTGTGAAATAGAAGCAGGTAGCCAGGTTGGTGGCGGTGCTGGTGTGGTCTGGCACGGCCAGCGAAAACACCATGGCAAACATGGCTGAGATCGTGATCGGCAACCCCCGTTTGCCCCAGGCCCCTGCCAAAAAAGCAAAAAAACTGGCGGGCACCAGCAGCAGCCCCAGCAGAATGGGCGAGACGTGCAACACCTGTACCGCCCAAAAAAGTGGCAACCCAATCAGCAAAGCTGGCAGCAGCTGCCAGAATTTCCCGCGCTTGGGCGCAGGCTGGTCCGGCGGAATACACACCACCACGCCCACCGAAGCGGCCGCCGCCGCAAACGCACCCAGCATGAAGTGGATGCTGCCAGAGATCACCAGCAAGCCCAGCGCCGCCGACAGGCCATTGGTCACGTAATGGCTGAGCGCGATGCGCAAGGCATCGCGCTGGTAGCGCTCAAACTTGACGGATCGTTGCATAGGTCAATGGAGGAATGACATGGGTGTGATGCCCATTGTCATTCACACGACCTTGGTCTAAGCCGCTTTGGCCTGTGCAATCGCATCCAGGCGAAGCTGCTGGTATTCAACATTCGCCACCGGAATGGCATTGCAATCGCCCAGGTCTTTCAGCTGCACACGGTAGGTTTCTCGGGCGCTCCAGGCAGCCAGCGCTGCAATGACGGTCACGGCAAACGTGATGGAGCCCACCATGAGCGGGATGTTGGTTGAGCCGGGCGGCGCAACGGCTGCAAACAGGGCTGGCATCATGGCGGTGAGCATGGTTCCGGTGTTTTGCGCGATGGCCATGCCAGAAACCCGGCTGCGCGTTGGGAACAACTCGGGGTAGAAGCTGGGATAGACCGCGTTGTAGCCCTGGTAGATCACGCCCCACATGAGCAAAGACAAGGCAATGGCAAGAGGCACACTGTGAATGCTGATGGCGTAGAGGTATGCAAAGGAAAGCAGACCAGCTCCCAGTGCGCCCAGGATGATCAGGGGCCGACGGCCGAACTTGTCCGAGAGGTTGCCGACATAGGGAATGACCAGCACCGCAACGATATTGCCCAGCACCGGAATCCACAGATAGACCTCTTTGCTGAAGCCGATGCCATACGCCGGCTGGACCGCATAGGCCCCGCCGAAGATGGTGGCGACTACCGCAATGACATTCATGAGGGCCATGCAAACCACCCGCAGCATGTCCTTCCAGTTGTGAATGAACGCCTGCGCGACCGGCGACCTCGCAATCTCGCCCTGTTTTTTCTCCTGCGCAAAGGCGGGGGTTTCATCGACCTCGCGCCGAATGATGAAGCCCACAATGATGACGATGAAACTCAGCAGGAACGGAATGCGCCAACCCCAGGCGTTGAAGTCCTCTGCAGGCAAGTAGTGCGCCAGCGGCAAGAACACCGCGGCCGCAAGAATTTGCCCAGCCTGCACGCCTTGCAAGGTGTAGCTTGCGAAGTAACCGCGTCGCCCGAACGGTGCATGTTCAAGAATCATCGAGCTCGCACCGGAAATCTCTCCTGCCACCGCAAAGCCCTGGATCAGACGGAGCAACACAAGCAGCGCCGGAGCCCACAGGCCCACCTGGTCGTAGGTGGGTAGCAAGCCAACCGCCATGGTCGAAATGCCCATGAGGAACATGCAGATGATCAGAACCTGCTTGCGACCGTGCGTGTCGCCCCAGTGGCCCAGAAAAATGGCACCAATGGGACGAGCCACGTAACCCACGCCGTATGTGGCAAGAGAGGCCACGATGGCTACCGCGGGGTCACCCTTCGGGAAAAAAATCTGCGGAAAGATCAACGCCGCAGCGGTGGCATAGATGAAAAAATCGTAGTACTCCAGAACGGAGCCGATCCAGCCGCTGGCAGTGGCCTTTTTGGTTTGTTGTGCGCTGTGCGACACAACAGGGGAGGTGGACATGGACTGCCTTTCAGTTGTTCAGTATGTATTGATGAGCATGCCGCGATGGGCACCAGTTACCAAATCGACCGACGTTTTGGCGGGCAGTTTTCATGATGCGCCGTTGAGTCCTTGATTTGTGACTGCGAGTCTAGGTTTGGGACACCTCGACAGCAAGGCCTGGTCTACCGCCAACATCCTACAATCGGTCATTGGCATCCGATAACCGGATATTTACCGGGTTTCTACCTAGTATCCACACCTCCTAAGCTTGACATGTCTACACCGACTCCGATCCCAGGCGACTTTGATTTTCCCATCGACCCGCGTGACCTGATCGTCGGATTGGGACGCGGCTTGAAGGTGATCGAAGCCTTTGATGACGACCACGCACGCATGACGCTGGCCGAGGTCTGTGCCCGCACCGGCATCCCGCGCACAGCCACGCGGAGACACCTGCTGAGCCTGTGCCACTTTGGCTACGCGCTCACGGACGGCAAGCTATTTTGGCTGGCACCCCGGGTCTTGCGCTTGGGACAAAGCTACCTGGGTTCAGCCCGACTGCCACGCCTGGTGCAACCCTTTATTCAGCGCCTGTCCATAACGACTGGCGAGACCGTGAACGTGAGTGTGCTTGACGGGCATGAAGTGGTTTACATCGCCCGTTCCAACAGCCCACGCGTGGTGTCAATCGGTTTTCATGCCGGTGCGCGCGTGCCGGCCCACACCGTCACGCCCAGCGTGGTGATCTTGTCAACGCTGAGTGATCCGGCGCTGACGCAATGGGTGTCAGAACACGAGTTCTCCAACTTCACGCCGCATACGGTGATGGACGCCGCAGGCTTTGTTGAGCGCGTCCATGCCGCTCGCCAACAGGGCTACTGGATCACGGAGCAGATGTTGAACATGGGCTTGGCCGGTGTGGCAGTGACGCTCAAAGACCGCCATGGCAAGGCGGTTGGCGCACTCAGCATCACCTTTCAAGTGGCCGTCTGGCCTCACGCCGCCATTGTTGAAAAGCTGGTGCCCGCATTGATCGATGTGGCGCAAACACTGCGCGCCGTGATTTAACGATGCACGTCAAACAGCACCGCGCCTTTTTTCATGGTCATCTTGGCAACCACCGTGCGGTGAATTTCACTGGTGCCATCGAAGATGCGATAGACACGGGCATCACGGTAATAGCGCTCAATCGGTAGCTCCTTGCAAAAGCCCATGCCACCGAATAGCTGCACGGCACGGTCTACCACCTTGCCCAAACTCTCTGCAGCCAACACCTTGACCATGGCGATTTGCTCACGCGCATCCAACCCCTGATCCAGCATCCAGGCGGCTTGGTAGACCATCCATCGTGCGGCGTTGACCTCGATCACGCTGTCGGCAATTTGCTGCTGCACCATCTGGAAGTCGCCTATTTTTTGACCAAACTGCTTGCGCTGATTGACGAAATCCACCATCAGTTCCAGCACATGACTGGCCTTGCCCACGGCGCGCGCACCCACTTGCGCCAGACGCACAACATTGAGCGCCCCCATGGCCAGTTTGAACCCTTGGCCCTGTTCACCCAATAAGGTGTCCGGCTCCAGCACCACCTCGTCAAAGAACAATTCCAGGTGCGGCGTACCACGCAGGCCCATCATCATTTGGTCTTTGCCCAGCTCGAATCCGGGCAAGCCCTTGTCCACCATGAACATCGAGATTTCTTTCTCTCCGGTCTTGGCTGACACCAGATAAAAATCGCTCCACAGCCCGTCACTGATGAAGCACTTGCTGCCATTGAGCACCCAACCCGCATCAGTTTTGCGCGCGGTGGTCTTGATGCCAGCGGCATCAGAACCCGCACCGGACTCAGTGATGGCAATCGAGCAGGTCCGCACGCCTTCCGTCGTCGGTTTGAGCCAGCGATCCACCTGCGAGCCCTTGCACTCCAACAAGGGTTCGTACACATTGCCAAAAGCGCGGCGAATCAAATAGTCGGACGTGTGGCCGAACTGCTCTTCACAGAGGATGCGGTCCAGCGCAGACAGTCCCCCGCCACCGAATTCCGCCGGAATGTTCAAGGCATACAAACCCAGTGCCTTTGACTTGTTAAAAACCGCAAGGGCTTTGTCCTTGTCCAAAGCGCCGTTTTCATCCAGCTCTGCTTCCAGCGGATGCAGTTCTTCGGCGATGAAGCGACGGATCGTGTCAATCATCATTTTTTGTTCGTCGTTGAGCGAAAAATCCATGGGGTTGTCTCCAGTTAAATCGTTGCTGCACAGGGCTTAAAAGTGAATGGTTTGCCCGGTTCTGGCGGCGTTGGCAATGGCTTCTGTCAGGCGCAGGTTTTGCAAACCATCCAGTGCGCTGACCAGTGGCTCGACTTCGCCGCGAATGACCGCACCAAAGTGCTCCATTTGGAGCACCAGCGGATCGTCGCGCACCATGCCCACCACGCCAACCTCAAATGCTTTCCACCAGGAGCGGTCTTCCACGCATGGGTAGGTTTTGATGCGCATGGTGGGCACCGACAGGCTGCCGTTGGTGCCGGTAATCACATAGCAATCTTCGTCGTCGTAGCTCGCATACGCCTTGTTTTCCTGCGAGGTTTGCTCCCAACTGCGCGCGCATGCGGCCGAGTCCGACAACATGAAATTGCCCAGCACGCCACTGGCAAAACGCAGGTTGATGGCCACCGTATCTTCCACAACAAACCCGCGCACCGCATGGCTGGCAAAGGCCTGCACCGCCACGATGTCGCCACACAACATGCGCAGGTTGTGCACTTCGTGAATCATGTTGATCAAAATCGGGCCTGCGCCCAGTTCACGCCGCCACGGAGCGCTATCAAAATAGTCATCTGGCTTGAAAAAAGTGGCGCTGCCCATGACCGCCACCAATTGGCCCAGCTTGCCGGAATCCACCACCTCTTTGGCCTTGCGCATGATCGGGCTGTGCGCCCGGTGATGCCCGATCAGCACTTTGGCACCGGTGGCATGAACGACTTTGAGCAACTGTTCCCCCTGCGCCACGGTGGTAGCAATGGGTTTTTCCAGCAAGATCGGCAGCCCAGCCTCCATACACTGCAACGCTTGCGGCACATGCAGGTGGTTGGGCGTGGCCAACAGCACGCCGTCAGGACGATCGGCGGCCAACAAATCTTCCAACGAGACAAAAAGCGGCACATTCGCCGCCTTGGCTACTTCGACCGCATCTGGCGACGGGTCCACAATCGCGCTCAACCTGCAAGTCGGACTGCGCTGTGCCACGGCCATATGGGCCCGGCCAATGGTGCCTGCGCCGGCAATGGCAATTCTGGTTCGGTTCACGAGCTTGCGCCTCCTGTTGATTGGCTGCACTGTACTGTGAACACAAGCAAATACAATGCGTCAGTAATGACATTAACAATTCACCAATGATGAACAATCAGTGGAACATGACCGATTTACGCGTGTTTTGCCAGGTGGCCAAACGCTCCAGTTTTGTGGGTGCAGCGACCGACCTGGGCATCTCACCCGCCTATGTCACCAAGCGCATTGCCCATTTGGAAAGCGCCTTGGCCACCACCTTGTTTCATCGCACCACCCGACGCGTGTTGATCAGTGATTCTGGTGAAACCGCCTACGCCTGGGCGCGCAAGGTGCTTGACGCCGCCGAGGAGCTGAACCAGGGTGTCGCCGGTGTCAAAACACTGCCCAAGGGACCGCTGCGCATCAGCACCAGCCTGCGTCTGGGGCGCAACCATCTCGCGCCCATCCTGGCCGACATGCGGCGTCAATACCCCGAGCTGGAAGTCTGGCTGGAGGTGATGGACCGCCGGGTTGATCTGCTGGGTGAGGGATTTGACATTGACGTGCGCATGGGTGACGTGCATGAACCGCACATGATTGCCCACCATGTGGCAAGAAACGCCCGGGTGCTGTGCGCCGCACCCACTTACCTGGCACAACGCGGCCACCCCAAAACCCTGGCCGATCTGGCCAGCCACGATTGCCTGATGTACCGCGATCGCCATCAAACCTTTGGGGTCTGGCGGCTGCAAGGGCCTGACGGGCCTGAATCCGTCAAAATCAGGGGCAGCATGGGTTCCAACCAAAGCGACATCATGCACCAATGGGCACTTGAAGGCTTGGGCATCATTCCGTTGGCCAGCTGGGATGTCGCCGGTATGCTGCGCGACGGCTCACTGGCGCGTGTATTACCCCAGTACCACCAAAGTGCGGATGTCTGGGCCGTGACCGCCGCTCGCCTAGACCAGTCGGCCAAGTTGCGCATGTGTACGGAGTTGCTGATCAGCCAGCTTCAGTCTGGTCCGTATGCGCTGGATACCTCGGTGGTGTGATTCTTGGATTTGAACCTGTGTTGGCGGCGATTGCGGATAACGAGGAATGGCAGTCGCAAGTTCGACCAAAGGGTTATCCCTGATAGCGCAGATATGTACCAATTGGTACATTTGTTCAGCATCCAGTTCTGAATACAGATTTAATTTCCTGAGGATTGATGCACAACTCATGATGACGTCAATTTCAACCATCGAAACACAAAGCCATGGAAATTAATCGTGACCAAATAGGTGCTCACGTTTCCCAAGTACTTGGCCCTGATGGCGCGCCCGCGTTGGTCTGTCCGTCAAACTGGCGTGGCCCTGTGGTGGAGCGCAAGACAATTCCCACGCGCGCTGAATGCGGCCCACAAGCCACAGGGATGCCGGTGGTTATCGCGGCAAAACACTCACCAGGAAAGCGTTGGTACCGATGCAATGGTCAGGTTCAGGAAATTCCAATGGTCGCACCCGGGGTGGACTTGCTGGGAGGTAGGTATGAACGTGATGGCGGACGCTGGGAATGCGAACCCGGGGGAGAAACGATTAAATTCAATCTGGATTCTGCCGTCCTTGAACGCTATTTGCATGACGATGCCTATCGGTTTGACCTTGCCACACGATACGCCGTCAAGGACGACCCGCTAGTCAACTCTCTGTTCGACCTGGCCACCGAACTGGAACACGGGCTACCGAATGGCGTACTTTTTGCTGAGGGATTGTCCTTGTCCATCATTGGCTGGCTGGATACCCACCATCGCGAACGGCCAGTGCGGCCTTTGTCACGTATTCGCATTTTTTCTGCAAAGCAAAGAAACCGGATTCAGGAATACATTGACTCCCACGCGAATGCAGATTTGAGCATCGAGACCCTTGCTTCACAAGTCGGCATCAATCCAGCCCTTTTTTCATCGCTGTTCCGGGCAACATTTGGAGCACCTCCTCACCGTTACGTTTTGAAGACACGCATTGCCAACGCAGCTAAATTGCTTCGTGCGCAGCCCCAACGCCCGATCGCGGACATTGCCCTTGCAACCGGATTTGCAAATCAAGGGCATTTTTCCAATACCTTCAAGAATTTCATGAAGCAGACTCCGCTGCGTTGGCGCACTGGCTAACTCACTGAACAAGGTGCTTGCGTGCGTTGGCCGACAACTTCTGTAGCTTCTTCATTGCGTTTCAACGTCCATTCATACCAATGCGTTCGGCACACAAGTCACACGTGAGATCGGCCGCATGGGCCAGCTGGGTCGGCAGCGCCCTTGAGTACTATGACTTTTTTCTGTACGGCATCGCTGCGGTGTTGTTTCTGGAGCCGCTTTACTTTCCGCCGCACGCAACGCAGCACGGACTGATAGTGGCCATTTCGACCGTTGGCGTTGGATATCTTTCCCGGCCTCTGGGTGCCGTGTTTCTTGGCTCCATCGGAGATTTGTATGGCCGCCGATTGGTTTTGAGCATCACGCTGATTCTGATGGGCTTGTCAACCTTCCTGATTGGCTTGCTGCCGGGCTATCAGGAAATCGGCCTAGCGGCACCGATCTTGCTGATTAGTCTGCGACTACTTCAAGGTTTCGCCGTAGGCGCAGAGCATGCCAGCGCCAATGCATTGGTACTGGAACTTTCGTCTGAGACCCGACGCGGCTTGTTCACAAGTCTCTCGCTCAGTGGTACCCAGGTTGGGCTCATTCTGGCATCCACCGTCTTTTTCCCACTGTCTGCCTTTATGCCCGAAGCGGCATTGAAGTCATGGGGATGGCGCATACCGTTTCTACTCAGCGCTGCTCTAACAGGTTTGGGAATATGGATAAGGCTGCGTTTGCCGGAAAGTCCTGCATTTCTCTCACAGCACGGCGGCGATGGCAACCGGCACTCACCCCTGACAACGCTGCTGTCGCAATACAAAGCTAATTCCATTTCTAATTCATAAGTGAAACTAAAAGTGCCGAAATAATCCAAGGCCAGGATACGATCGACTGCAGTCTATTGGGATCATCTTCAAAGCTTTTCAACGCCAGCAACAGG
>CAIOAQ010000254.1 GCA_903856025.1 uncultured beta proteobacterium | reverse complement strand
GGCACGCTGCCCGGCAAACTGCACATCCAGGCCGTCAGCCTGTGCGCTGAATTCAAGAGGCCCCGCAGCGTCACCTACCTTGAACCACAGTGCACCATCGTGCAGGTAGCTCAGACTGGCCTGCACCGGATGACCGCCAAATTCAAATTCAAAACGGCGCGTGGCCACACACAGGCTGCGCCAGCCGTCGGTCTGGCTAAAGGGGTCGGCCGTCTGAGCCTTGCGCTCGTCGAGCAGGGTTTGCGCCACATCGGCAGCGGCGGCCAACGCCAGCCCCACACGCTCCTGATTGAACAACACGGCAGCCTCACGCGGGATCAGACCGGTGTCCAGATTGGCCTGTGCAAAGGAGTCACTGTGCAGTACATGGCGCAAAAACTGCACGTTGGTGGTCAATCCAACAATATGGGTTTGGGCCAGCGCCGCGTCCAGCCGGGCCAGCGCTTGCTCGCGGGTGTCGCCCCGCACGATGAGCTTGGCGACCATCGAGTCGTAATACGGACTGATGGTGTCACCCTGACGCACCCCGTCGTCAAAACGCACCGGACTGATGGCGAAGCTGCTGTGTACGGGTTTGCGGTACGAATCCAGCGTGCCGGTGGCAGGCAGAAAATTGTTGTCCGGGTTTTCCGCGCAAATGCGGGCCTCAATCGCATGGCCGGTGATTTTGAGCTGGTCCTGGGCCAGCGGCAAGGGCTCACCACTGGCCACACGCAGTTGCCACTCCACCAGATCCTGCCCAGTGATGGCCTCTGTCACCGGGTGCTCCACCTGCAAGCGGGTGTTCATTTCCATGAAGAAGAAATTCATGCTGCCGTCTTCGCGCTGCTCCACAATGAACTCCACCGTGCCCGCGCCGACATAGTTCACTGCGCGCGCTGCGGACACCGCCGCGTTGCCCATTTGGGCACGCAGCTCTGCCGTCATGCCCGGTGCGGGCGCTTCTTCCAACACTTTCTGGTGGCGGCGCTGCACCGAGCAATCGCGCTCGAACAGGTACACATAGTTGCCCAGCGTGTCGCCAAACACCTGAATTTCGATGTGGCGTGGGCGTTGCACGTACTTTTCAATCAGTACCGCATCGCTGCCAAAGCTGTTGATGGCCTCTCGCTTGCAGCTGGCCAACGCATCCAGAAAGTCCTGCGAACGCTCCACCGCCCGCATGCCTTTGCCACCGCCACCGGCGCTGGCCTTGATCAGCACCGGGTAACCGATTTCATCCGCTTTTAAATGCAGCAGCGCCGGGTCCTGGTCTGCGCCGTGGTAACCGGGCACCAGCGGCACACCGGCTTTTTCCATCAACTGTTTGGACTCGGCTTTCAGGCCCATGGCCTGGATGGCGCTGGCCGGTGGGCCAATGAACACCAGGCCCGCAGCCGCACAGGCCTTGGCAAAGTCTTCGTTTTCACTCAGAAAACCGTATCCAGGGTGCACCGCTTGCGCGCCGGTGGCTTTGGCGGCTTCAAGAATGCGTTGCCAACACAAGTAGCTGTCTTTGGGGGCACTGCCGCCAATGTGGACGGATTCATCGCAGGCGGCCACGTGCTTGGCGTTGGCATCGGCATCGGAATACACCGCCACCGTTTTGACACCCAGGCGGTGCGCTGTAGCCGCCACGCGGCAGGCGATCTCGCCACGATTGGCAATGAGGATTTTGTTAAACATGGTTTCCTGCTTTCTTATCAAATTTAACTCTGGCTTGGCGCAGACTGGCCGCCACTGCGTCGAACGCACGTTTGGGTTGGCCTTGGTCATCAAACAAGGTGGGGCGCATCGGCTGTCCGTCGGGACGCCGCTGCCCTTGGCTCCAGCGGTTGATCCAACTGTCGGCATCGGTCACGTTCCACATCACCACCATTTCTACCGCCGGGTGGCTCATGCAGGCATCCATGAAGTCGCTGTACAACGCGGCCACGGCTGCGTCGCGCGCTGCCAGGTCGGTGGTCGCGGTGTGATCGCGAACGTCGAGCTCGGTGATCTGAATCGTCAAACCCAAGGCGCTCAACTCGTCAAAAAAGGCCAGCATCCGGGCGGCTGAAAAACGGCGTGACAAGTCCAGGTGCGCCTGCAAGCCCATCACATCCACGGGCACTTTGCGCTTGACCCAAGCTTCCAGCAGATGCAATGCGGCACTGCGCCGGTGCTCGCACCAAGGCTCGTCTTGCTCCATGCCATAGTCGTTGTAGGCCAATTTGGCATGCGGGTCGGCCACGCGGGTCAATTCAAACAGCTCAGGGTAGCGGTCCGCGCCCCATAGCCTGGACAAAACCGATTCACGCATGCCACTGGGTTGATCTGCGTCGATGACCTCGTTGAGCACATCCCAGGTGTGGATGCGTCCCCGGTAGCGTGACACCAAGGCCTGCAGGTGCGAGGTCTGCGCCTGCACAAACATCTCGCCGGTCGCATTCACGAATCGCGCGGGGGTGGACTGGTGCCAGGCCAGCGTGTGGCCGCGCAGCTGGGCATTCAGACCAGCAGCGATGGCCGACACCCTGTCCGCCTGGGTGTAGTCCGGCACGCCAAACAGGTTTTCAATGCTGCGCCACTTCATGGCGTTCTCTGCCGTGATCACACCGGCGTGCTGGCGCAACAAGTCTTTGACCGGTTCCTTGTCCGCGTAACCCGGGCCGACAGCAAACCCAAAATGCCGCCCCGACGTGCGTGCCAGCCCGTCCAGACCGACCGCGGCTTGTGTCTGCGCCAGGCCATTCAATCCCACGCAGGCCAGGGCAGCACCACCGAGCAACTCACGCCGATTCATGATGCTTGACGTTGACGTTTGATGAACCACGGACCATGACCAGCACCACTCAAACCAGCCACGACGGCTTGCGTTTTTGCAGAAAGGACTGCACACCCTCTTTGCCCTGGGCACTGGCGCGAATGCTGGCGATGCCTTCCACCGTGCGTTCGATCAAGGCCGCGTCGATTGTTTGGCCAGCCACGTCATGCAGCAAGGTTTTGCATTCCTTGACGGCATTCGGGCTGGCACTGGTCAGGGCTTTGGTGAGTTCGTCAACCTTGGCGTCGAGTTGGTCGACGGCCACCACGGCATGCACAAAGCCGATGCGCAGGGCCTCAAGCGCATCAAAACGCTCAGCCGTCAGGAAGTAGCGGTGCGCGGCGCGCGCGCCCATGGCGCGAATCACGTAGGGGCTGATGGTGGCCGGATACAGACCGAGCTTGACTTCACTCAGGCAGTAGTTGGCGGTATCCACACTCACCGCCATGTCGCACGCGGCTACCAGGCCCATGCCACCGGCATACACGTCGCCCTGAATCCGCGCCACGGTCGGCTTGGGGCAAGCGTAGATCACGCGCAGCATCTCCGCCAGTTGCGCGGCATCGGCCAGGTTCTCGGCGTGGGTGTAATCGGCCATGCGGCGCATCCAGTTCAGGTCGGCGCCAGCGCAAAAGGCCGGGCCTTCTGCGGCCAGCACGATCACGCGCACCGCGTCGTTGTGGCCCAGCTCGGTAAAGGCCTGCGTCAGTTCTGCAATCACTTCGTTGTTGAACGCGTTGCGAACTTCGGGGCGGTTGAGCCGCACACAGGCGAGGTGACCGGATAGTTGTACTTGGACACTTGTCATGGTTGGTGATCCAGTTTGAATTGTTCAGTCAAAAATTGTGTCAAGGCCTGGGCCGAGGCTTCTCGCGCCGCCGGGTTGCCACCGACCGTGGCCTTGCCCGAACGGGTACCCGCCACGTTGTCGCGCACCGCCGGGGGCCGAAGGCTGTCAAAGGCGTGGTAACTATCGGGGTACTCGATGTAGCGCACGGTCTGGTCGGGCTGGGACTTGTGCAAGCGCTCGGCCAAGCGACGACACGCGGCAGGAGGGGTCCAGTCGTCGATGGCACCGGTCATGATGAGCAGCGGTGCCACAGCCTCGTACCGAAACATCGACTCCGGCTCGTTGCAACCCGGGTAATACGCCACCAGCACGGCGGGCTTGATGGGGGCTTGGCGCACCAGTTCATCGGTCTGATCGGCCACCGACAGCACGGTTTGCCCGCCGTGCGACCAGCCGACGACACCTAGCCGTTGGGCATCAATGCCGGGCTGGGCGCTCAGCCACTGCAATGCGCCATAGACATCCAACCGACGGTTCTTCTCATCCAACGGGCGCTGGCGGCGCGGCAGCGAGCAAATGGATTCCACACCTCGTGGACCAAAGCTGTCCAGATACAGCACGCCAATGCCCAAACGACTCAACAATTTGACGTAAGGCCCGTCGGGCCAGGAAATTAGCCGCTTGTTCTTCGGTGGCCCGCTGCACCCGTGTAACGCCACCACCGCGGGCCTACGCGCGCCTTCGGGTTGCCCCACTGGTGCAGTCCACCAACCCATCAGTTGCACATTGGGCTCCATGCTGGGCAGGCGCACTTCCACCGTCTGCTGCGCAATCGCAGCAGGTGCAAACAGTGCCACCATCCAGAACAGCCAAGACAACTTCACGGCCTTACATCCTGAACACGCCAAACTTCACATCTTCCACCGGCGCATTGCGGCTGGCGGACAAGCCTAAGCCCAGCACGCGGCGGGTGTCGGCGGGGTCGATGATGCCGTCGTCCCACAGGCGCGCGGTGGCGAAATACGGGTGGCCCTGCACTTCGTACTGGTTGCGGATCGGCGACTTGAAGGCTTCCTCTTCCTGTGCGCTCCACTGCCCGCCCTTGAGTTCGATGCCATCGCGGCGCACCGTGGCCAACACACTGGCCGCCTGCTCGCCACCCATCACCGAAATGCGCGCGTTGGGCCACATCCACAGGAAACGCGGGCCAAACGCCCGACCACACATGCCGTAATTGCCCGCACCAAAACTGCCACCGATGATGATGGTGAATTTGGGCACATTGGCGGTGGCCACGGCGGTCACCATCTTGGCCCCGTTGCGGGCAATGCCTTCGTTTTCGTACTTGCGCCCGACCATGAAGCCGGTGATGTTCTGCAAAAACACCAATGGAATTTTGCGCTGGCAGCACAGTTCAATGAAGTGGGTGCCCTTCAAGGCCGACTCGCTGAACAAGATGCCGTTG
>CAIOAQ010000253.1 GCA_903856025.1 uncultured beta proteobacterium | reverse complement strand
GCTGAGGTCGTGCACGAGTGGTTTGTGATTGACGCGACCGACAAGGTCCTCGGACGAGTAGCCAGCGAAGTTGCTCTCCGTTTGCGCGGCAAACACAAGGCCATTTACACGCCTCACGTCGATACCGGCGACTTCATCATCGTCACCAACGCAGCTCAACTGCGCGTGACCGGTGCCAAGTCTCTGGACAAGGTCTACTACAGCCACTCCGGTTTCCCGGGCGGCATCAGTTCCACCAACTTCCGTGACATGCAAGCCAAATTCCCTGGTCGCGCTTTGGAAAAAGCCGTCAAGGGCATGCTGCCTAAAGGCCCTCTGGGCTACGCCATGATCAAGAAGCTCAAGGTGTACGGTGGTGCAGAGCACCCGCACACTGCCCAGCAACCCAAAGTGTTGGTACTTTAAGGAGCTCTAAATGATTGGTGAATGGAACAATGGTACCGGCCGTCGCAAATCAAGCGTCGCCCGTGTTTTCCTGAAAAAAGGCTCCGGCCAAATCGTGGTCAATGGCAAAGCCATTGAAAACTTCTTTGGTCGTGCAACCTCCATCATGATTTGCAAGCAACCTCTGTTGCTGACAAACCATGCTGAAACATTTGATGTCATGGTCAATGTGGCCGGTGGCGGCGAATCTGGTCAAGCTGGGGCGGTGCGTCACGGCATCACCCGCGCCCTGATCGACTACGACGCAACGCTCAAACCCGCGCTTAGCCAAGCCGGCTTTGTCACGCGTGATGCCCGCGAAGTGGAACGTAAGAAGGTCGGTTTGCACGGTGCCCGCCGTCGCAAACAGTTCAGCAAGCGTTAATTTTCGCTTTACTCAACACAGCCACCCGAATGCGAGTTCTGGTGGCTGTTTGCATTCAAGGTCTGAAAATAGCTGTATGCGACTTCGTTTGTTGATGCGCCGGTTGACGATCAGCGCCCCGCGCATGGCGGTGCGCAGCGCCTTGCCTTGGCCGTTTCGCTGGGCGGTGCTTGCCATTGTGGCCGGGTTTTGTGCGGCCATTGCCATGTGGGCCTTTGAGTTTGGCAAGGACATTGCGGGGTTGGATCGAGGCACCAAGGAACAATTGCAGCAGGTGCGGCAAGCCTATCGCTCGTTGCAGGACCAATTGGTCGTCGTCCAGGGCGAGCGAGATCAGGCACGATCGGTGGCCAACAGCGCAGACACGCTGCTCATCGCAGAAAAAGTCGCCCAGGAAAAACTCGCCGAATTGAACCGGCAACTTGAGACCGATAAGCAGCGCCTGAAGGACGATCTTGGTTTTTTTGAACGTTTGATTCCATCCTCAGGCACCGCAGGCCCCTCCATTCGAAGTCTGCAGGCTGAGCTGCAAGCCAGTAGCGAACTGAAATGGCAGGTATTGGTGATTCAGGCCATAAAAAATCCGACTGAGTTCAGTGGGCGGCTTGAGATCAGCTTTTCTGGACTTGAAAATGGCAAACCCTGGACTGCGGGGTTGCCAGGGGGCGCTCAGTCTTTGGTGGTGAAACAATACGGTCGGTTTGAGGGGGTTTTCCAGGTGCCAAAAGGCGTGGTCATCAAGGGTGTCTCCGCCAAGGTTCTGGAAGGCCAGTCTGTGCGTGCGGTGCAGGCTATCAAACTTTGAATTTGAAATCAATGTCCTATGACAGGAAGGTTCAGCATGTTTAATCACAAAAAACAGCCACCCATAAAAAGTCTGGTGGCGCAGGGTTGCCAGATCGACGGAAATTTCAAGTTTTCTGAGGGGTTGCGACTTGACGGTGGGTTAACAGGCGACATCTCCGGTTTGCCTGACCAACCCAGCATGTTGGTGATTTCTGAGTCGGCGGTGGTTACTGGTGCGGTGGTTGCGGACCACATCATCATCAATGGGCGGGTCGATGGCCCCGTGCATGCCCGCTTTATGCTGGAATTGCAACCCAAGGCGCGGATTACGGGCGATATCACCTACAAATTGTTGGAAATGCACCAGGGGGCGACGGTGGCGGGCCGACTTTCACCGATTGTGGGCAGTCCGCCAGTGCTGGCGGCAGAAGAAAAGCCCACACTGAAACTGGCTGCAAATAACCAGTAGCAAGAATACTTGACGAAATTACTGTAGCATTAATGCATTCAACTTATTGGAGTGGTTCATGAGCGCTGTTGCTGAAAATATTGAAACCGAGATGCCGGCCCCTATCCTGTTCACCGACAGCGCTGCGGCCAAAGTCGCAGATCTGATCGCAGAAGAGGGCAATCCGGATTTGAAGCTGCGGGTGTTTGTGCAGGGCGGTGGTTGTTCTGGTTTTCAGTATGGGTTCACGTTTGATGAAATTGTCAACGACGACGACACCACCATGACTAAAAACGGTGTGTCTTTGCTGATTGATGCCATGAGCTACCAATACTTGGTCGGTGCAGAGATCGACTACAAGGAAGACCTTCAGGGGGCTCAGTTTGTGATCAAAAACCCCAATGCCACCACCACTTGTGGTTGTGGTTCCAGTTTTTCTGCTTGATAGGCTGTAGCGTGGCGCGCGGTCGCGGTGCGCTGTGGTTCAGAAAATTTGCGTTCGCAAGGCTTGCAGATTTGTCACGCGCAGGCCGCCATATTCCACTTCAATCGCCCCCGCAGTGGCCAATGTGGTCAGGGCCTCATTGACGCGTTGTCGGGACAATCCGACCAGGTAAGCGAGCTCTTGCTGCGTGATGCGCAGAACAGCCCCCAATCCTGGATAGAGCACCGGGTTGAACAGCGCGGCCAAACTGCGTGCGACACGGATATTCGGGTTGGTCATCCGGTCAATTTCTCGCGCCGCAATGAATTGACCCAAACGTTCGTTGAGCTGGTTCATCATAAAGCGGTTGAACCCAATTGAATGGTCCAATAGCCAATGAAACGTATCCACATGCAAACCGGCGACTAGGCTCAGACGCAGTGCCTGGATGTTGTACCGGTAGACCTCGCGTTTCAATGCAGTTCCTTCACCAAACCAGCCACCGGGCGGCACGCCGGTGAAGGTCATGGTTTGCCCTTCAGCGTTGTCAGTGCTCATTTTTAGCAAACCGTCTACCACACCAAACCAGTAGGTGACCGGACGGCCCGTTCGGCAAAGGTAGTCGCCAGCCTGGGCATCCGTGACTTTCAGATCGTCCACGGCACGTTGGCGCTCCTCTGTGGAGAGTAATTTCAACCACGGAATCACGTCCAGTTCGTCAGTCGTCAATGGCCTTCGTCGTTGGAACAAGGAGCTGTCAGATTTCATTGTGAGACCCATCATCACGGTGGCGGTGACCTGCGGGCGCAGGGAAAACACCTACCGATAATCACCATAATTGTCGTCCAAACGACAACATAACGTCAAACTGAGTTTTATCATTCGTCCAAGCGAGACCATTCCATTGGAGTGGCCTGACATGAATTGAAGACAAGGTATTGCAATGCAAACGACGTTCCCACAACTGCTATTGAGCCATGCTGCCCAGCGCCCAGGTGACGCGGCGATGCGTGAAAAAGAATACGGCATTTGGCAGGCATTCACCTGGGCTGAAATGGCTGCAATGGTCGACCAACTGGCCTGCGGATTGCATCAGGCTGGATTGCGCCAGCATGACCACATGGTTGTGATAGGTGCCAACCGGCCACGTTTATACGCCACCATGCTGGCTGTGCAGTCGCTCGGTGCGGTGCCG
The DNA here is from genome assembly GCA_903856025.1 of uncultured beta proteobacterium. Lineage (GTDB taxonomy): Bacteria > Pseudomonadota > Gammaproteobacteria > Burkholderiales > Burkholderiaceae_C > Rhodoferax. Next base: position 4,364 of record CAIOAQ010000253.1, on the reverse strand, counting down.
ATCGCGCTGTACCAGGACGCCGCTGCCCCTGAGTGCGTGTTTCCTCTCAACAATGCCGAAGTGTGCTTCGCTTTTGCTGAAGACCAGGAGCAGGTGGACAAATTGCTCGAAATTCGCGAGCAATGTCCTCAAATCAAGGCCATCTACTTTGACGATCCACGTGGCTTGCGCAACTACGACGAACCCGGTCTGCAGTCGCTCGACGACTTGATGGCCATTGGCAAGAGTTTTGGCGCGAAGAACTCCGGTTTTTTCAAAGCTGCTGTTGACAAGGTGCAGCCTGATGACGTGGCTGCAATGTTTTTTACCTCTGGCACCACCGGCAATCCCAAAGGGGTTGTGCATACGCACGATACCTTGTTGAATCGGGCGCGAGCCGGTGCAGAGTTTGACAAGCTGACCCATGCAGAAGACGTGCTGGCCTACTTGCCTCCAGCCTGGATTGGACAAAACATTTTTTCTTATGCGCAGTGGTTGAGCTGTGGTTATGTGGTGAATTGCCCTGAATCAGCAGCCACGGTGAGCATTGATTTGAAAGAAATCGGCCCGACCTACTACTTCGCACCACCCCGGGTATTTGAAGGCTTGTTGACCAGTGTGATGATTCGAATGGAAGATGCCGGTCTCATCAAGCGCAAGATGTTTCAATATTTCATGGATGTGGCTAAACGTGTCGGACCGACACTGATGGATGGAAAGAGTGTCTCGGTTACTGATCAGGTCTTGTACTCGTTGGGCAACTTCATGGTCTATGGCCCTTTGCGCAATAACTTGGGTTTTAGTCGTGTGCGCGTGGCCTATACCGCCGGTGAAGCCATTGGCCCAGACCTGTTCAGCTTCTACCGATCCATCGGCATCAATTTGAAGCAGCTCTATGGCTCTACTGAGACGGCCGTGTTTGTGTGCTTACAACCCGACAACGAAGCGCGTGCCGATACCGTGGGCGTGCCCTGCAAGGGGGTCGAGATCAAGGTGGCTGACAACGGTGAAATTTTGGTGAAGTCTCCGGGCCTGCTCAAGGGGTACTTCAAGAACCCGGAAGCCACTGCCGAAGTGCTCACTGCGGATGGTTGGTACCACACCAGCGATGCAGGTTTTCTTGATGCACACGGGCACCTCAAAATCATTGACCGTGTCAAAGATGTGGGCCGCATCAAGGGCGGTGCCAATGATGGTGCCATGTTTGCACCGAAATACGTTGAAAACAAGCTTAAGTTCTTTCCGCAAATCAAAGAGGTGGTGGCCTATGGTGATGGCCGCGAGAAGGTCTGCGTGATGATCAATATCGACTTTGATGCGGTGGGCAATTGGGCCGAGCGGCGCAACTTGCCTTACGCAGGATACACCGACCTGGCGCAAAAGCCGGAGGTGTACCAATTGATCAAAGAGTGTGTTGAAAAAGTAAATGCCGATTTGAGCGTAGATGTCTTGCTGGCGGGCAGTCAAGTGAGTCGTTTCCTGGTGTTGCACAAAGAGCTTGATGCCGATGACGGCGAGTTGACCCGTACCAACAAGGTGCGCCGCGGCTACATCGCTGAAAAATATGATGTGCTGGTGGATGCGTTGTATGGCGGGAAAACTTCGCAATATGTTGAAACCCAGGTCAAGTTTGAAGACGGCCGAACCGGCAAGGTGAGCGCCACCCTGCGCATTGACGATGCAAAGATGTTTGCACCGGTCAAGGCTGCGGCTTGATATTGAGATCTTGAGAAGAACCTATGGCAACCAAACAAATCGGCGATGTCATTCTTGATGTCAAGAACATTTCTTTGAGATTCGGTGGCGTTAAAGCGTTGACCGATATTTCGTTCAATGTGCGCGAGCATGAAGTGCGCGCCATCATCGGACCCAATGGCGCAGGCAAGAGCTCCATGTTGAACTGCGTCAACGGGGTTTACCGTCCGCAAGAAGGTGCAATCACCTTCCGGGGACAGACCTTCAGCCACATGGACAGCCATGCAGTGGCGGTGATGGGTATTGGTCGAACGTTCCAGAATTTGGCGTTGTTCAAAGGCATGAGTGTGATCGACAACATCATGACGGGGCGTAATTTGCACATCAAGAGCAACCTGTTTATGCAGGCGCTTCGGATTGGCCCGGCCCAGCGCGAAGAAGAAAAGCACCGCGAGTTTGTCGAGCACATCATTGATTTTTTAGAGATTCAGGCATTTCGAAAAACACCGGTGGGCCAGTTGCCCTATGGTTTGCAAAAACGTGTGGATTTGGGGCGTGCCTTGGCCATGGAGCCGCAGCTGTTGTTGCTGGATGAGCCCATGGCTGGCATGAACGTCGAAGAAAAGCAGGACATGTGCCGCTTCGTGCTTGATGTGAATGAAGAGTTTGGTACGACCATTGTGTTGATCGAGCACGACATGGGCGTGGTGATGGACATCAGCGACCGGGTAGTGGTCCTCGACTATGGCAAAAAAATCGGCGATGGCACGCCCGATGAAGTTCGTAACAACGCAGAGGTGATCAGCGCCTATTTAGGTACAGGACATTAATCATGGGATTCTTTTTAGAAACATTATTCGGTGGCCTGATGGCGGGCATGTTGTATTCGCTGGTGGCGTTGGGATTTGTATTGATTTACAAAGCCTCTGGGGTGTTCAATTTTTCCCAGGGTGCCATGGTGTTGTTTGCTGCACTGGCCATGGCGCGATTTTCAGAGTGGATCCCGATCTATACCGGGCTGGACAATTTTTTTGTCGCTAACTTGCTGGCTTTTTTGGGCGCTGGGTTGGTGATGTTTGCGGTGGCATGGTTGATTGAGCGACTGGCCTTGCGTCACTTGGTCAACCAGGAAGGTACGACCTTGTTGATGGCCACGCTGGGCATCAGCTATTTCTTGGATGGCATCGGTCAGACTATCTTTGGAAGCGACATTTACAAGATTGATGTGGGCATGCCCAAAGACCCCATCATCGCCTTTGAAAATCTGTTTGAGGGCGGCATTATGCTGAACAAGGAAGACTTGTACGCCGCTGTGATTGCTGCAGTGTTGGTCGCTTTGTTGACGCTGTTTTTTCAGAAAACGGTGACTGGTCGCGCTTTGCGCGCGGTGGCCGATGACCACCAGGCTGCGCAAAGTGTGGGCATTCCACTTAATCGCATCTGGTTCATCGTGTGGTGTGTGGCTGGTGTGGTAGCCCTGGTGGCCGGAATGATCTGGGGCAGCAAACTGGGTGTGCAGTTTTCCCTGACCACAGTGGCTTTGCGTGCCTTGCCTGTGGTGATTCTGGGTGGATTGACCTCGGTGCCAGGCGCGATTGTGGGTGGCTTGATCATTGGTGTGGGCGAAAAATTGTCCGAGGTTTTTTTAGGCCCCTATGTGGGCGGCGGTATTGAGATCTGGTTTGCCTACGTGCTGGCGCTGATGTTCTTGCTGGTGCGTCCACAAGGCTTGTTTGGTGAAAAGATCATTGATCGGGTATGAAAGAGACGTTCCATGATTTTTCGATGAAGACTAATTTTGCACAGCAAAGTTAAGCGCATCGGGTCGAAGACAAAAGATTAAAAGAGTACCAAGATATGTTTTACAGAGAAAACGGCCAGTTCAAAACCACCTACCGGGCGGATCAGCAAATTTTTGCGATCACACAGGATCGGATCGCGGTGCTGGTGCTGATTGCGGCGGCGTTTTTAGTGATTCCGTTCATCACCAGCGAGTACATGTTTCGCGCCATCCTGATTCCGTTTGTGATCATGTCGCTGGCAGCGTTGGGGGTGAATATTTTGGTGGGCTATTGCGGCCAAATTTCGCTCGGCTCCGGTGCCTTCATGGCGGTGGGAGCTTATGCAGCGTTCAACTTCTTTGTGCGAGTGGAGGGGATGCCGGTGTTGGTGGCATTGGTGCTTGGCGGCATTTGTTCGTCTGCTTTTGGCATCTTGTTTGGATTGCCAAGCTTGCGTGTCAAGGGCCTGTATTTGGCGGTAGCCACATTGGCAGCGCAGTTCTTCAGCGACTGGATGTTCTTGCGCATCAAGTGGTTTACCAACGATGCCCCGTCGGGTTCGGTGTCTGTTTCTGGGTTGCAGGTACTGGGGTTTCCGATTGACAGTCCAATTTCGAAATATCTGTTTTGCCTGGTCATTTTGGTGGTGCTTGCGTTGGCGGCTAAAAATCTTGTTCGCAGCGCGATTGGTCGCGAATGGATGTCCATCCGTGACATGGATGTGGCTGCCGCAGTGATTGGCATTCGGCCTATGTACGCCAAGCTAAGTGCTTTTGCAGTGAGCTCGTTTATCGTCGGCGTGGCTGGCGGCTTGTGGGGCTTCGTCTACTTGGAATCCTGGGAGCCAGCAGCGTTTTCACTGGATTTGTCGTTCAAGTTGTTGTTCATGGTGATCATTGGCGGCATGGG
>CAIOAQ010000252.1 GCA_903856025.1 uncultured beta proteobacterium | reverse complement strand
TGTGACAACTACGCGCCCCAGCTCAACCTGCACCGGGCCGGTATTTTGACCGTCACCGAGGCTTATGAAGGAAATATGCCTCTAGCCCTCGCAGATAAAGCGGTAGATGCTGCAAAAAATATAGCGAAAGAGCTGAACTACGTGGGCGTCTTGTGCGTGGAATTTTTTGTGTTGCAAGAAGGCTCGCCCGAGCGCGACCAGCTCGGGGGTCTGGTGGTTAACGAAATGGCACCGCGCCCGCACAACAGCGGCCATTACACACTGGATGCCTGTGACGTGTCGCAGTTTGAACTGCAAGTGCGCACCCTGGCAGGCTTGCCGCTGACGCAGCCACGCCAGCACAGTGCCTCGGTCATGCTGAATCTGCTGGGGGATTTGTGGGTGGACGGTGTCACGCCAGCTTGGGAAAAGGTGCTGGCACTTCCTGGCGTGCACCTGCACCTGTATGGCAAGCTCCAAGCCAGCAAGGGCCGCAAGATGGGACCTTTGACGGTGACCGCAGCCACGCCTGATCAGGCCCGTTCGACGGCGCTGCAAGCGGCAGACATTCTGGGCATTGCGGCGTTTTAAGCCATTGCAGGAATTTTGTTGCTTGACCCTGCTGCACCTGAGTCCGTAAAGTCATGATTTTGCCCAGAAATGCTTCTGAATCCATAGCTGTATCCGCTCGTTTTATAAGGGCTGGAGGCCTATTAGGCTTGCCAACTGAAACCGTTTACGGGCTGGCCGCCAATGCAGACGATGACGCTGCGGTGGCGAAGATTTTTATCGCCAAAGGTCGCCCCGCAGACCACCCATTGATCGTGCATGTGGCCGATGCCAGCGCCGTGGCGCATTACGCGTCTGAGGTGCCCGGGTTTGCTCGGCAGTTGATGCAAACCTACTGGCCCGGACCACTCACCCTGATTTTGCCCCGCCGCCCTGGTGTTGCCCATGCCGCTGCCGGGGGCAACGCCACCATCGGCCTGCGTTGCCCGTCACATCCGGTGGCTAAGGCATTGCTGAAGTCTCTCAAGGATGCACAGGTGCCGGTTTGGGGTCTGGCGGCCCCAAGCGCCAACCAGTTTGGTCGTGTCAGCCCCACCACCGCCGCGCATGTGCAGGGCGAGTTTGGGGATGACCTGCTGATCCTCGACGGCGGCCCCTGCAGCGTCGGTATTGAGTCCACCATCATCGATTGCAGCCGTGGCGTGCCGGTGCTGTTGCGTCCAGGCGCGGTCACGCCTGAACATATTCAGACCACTTGCGGCTTCAAAGTGATACAAAAAGAAGAGCTGCTCGAGCAAGCTGCGCCTACGCCAAAGGCCTCTGGCACCCTGGAGTCACACTACGCGCCCAGGGCACGGGTGCGATTGATGCGTGCAGGGGAACTTCAAACGGCGTTGACGTTGCTGGAATCGACACAAGGATCGGCGGGTTCTGATGCAAACATCGGGCTGTACTGCCGCTGCAAACCCAAAGTGGTATCAACCCAGGTGGTGCACCGACGAATGCCCACCGATGCGGCGTGCGCCGCGCAAGAGTTGTTTGCCGTGTTGCGTGCGCTGGATGACCAAGGCGTGTCCTTGATTTGGATTGAGTCGCCGCCTGAGGACTCGGCATGGGACGGGGTGCGGGATCGCTTGCAGCGGGCGGCTTGCTGAACAAGGTTGCCAAAAAAATGGCCCCGACAAGCGGGGCCATGCTTACCAACGACTTGGTTGTTCAATCATCAGAACTTGTAACCCACAGCGACGCTGAAGGAAGCAGGGTCGAGCGCAACGTCCATGTGTTGACCTGTGGACAGGTGGTTGGTGGTGCTGAGTTTGGACTTGGTGTAAGCCAGATCCACGAACCATTTGTCACTCAAGGCCAGCGTGGCACCAATTTGCGGTGTCAGGATGAACTTGGAGTCAATGCTCAGCTGGGTCGGCGAGCCACCAGGGTTGGTCGTGGCGGTCAATTTGCCACTGCCTTGCGCATCAAAGAAGTAGGCGTAGGTGGCACCCAAGCCGACGTAGGGCCGGAACTTGGCGCTGGCTTCCAGAAACCGGTATTGCAAAAAGACCGTGATCGGCAAGGCCTTGACCTCGGCGATTTGTCCCGTGCCCTGCATGGAGCCTGCCCCCATGATCTTGTGCTTGAAAGGCAGTGCCACTGGCACATCGATCGCCAAGTGGTCGGTGTACATGTAGGTCACGCCGCCAGCGAGCTGTGTGTCGCTGCTGACATCGGAGCGCGTGCATCCCAGGGCACCACCGACCCCGTTGTCACCAAAATCAGGGGCTGACAGGCAGCCACTGGTGACGGAAGGGGACAGTTGGGTGGCACCAGCGCGCACCATCCAGGAGCCTGCAGATTGCGCAAAAGCGCTGCCAGCAAACAGCAAAGCGGCGGCGGCAACGAACTTCAGTTGTTGTTTCATAAAGTGTTCTCCTTGAAGTTCAATAGGTTAGAGCCAGCCAGCGATGACCATGGCCTTGGTCACATACTGCGACAGCAATTTGTGGCCATACGGAGTGGGGTGGACGGAGTCGGCAAACATGTAGTGGGAGGTATCGCCGGCAATCAAGTTGCTTGTTTTGCATCCCAGCGAGTTGCCTGTTGGAGATTTCGTCAGATCACACGCCATGCCTGTGATGTTGTCCAGTGCATAGTGCAACGGGTTGGCCATCTGGCGCTGATTCTCCGCAAACACATCCACAAACAGCACGCCCTGGGTGCCCGTCAAACCGGTTTGAAGCGCCTGATTGAAGGCCGTGGTCATGGCAAGTATCAAGGCCTGTGAGGACGCGGCCTGCGCCTTGGCCATCGGTGTTTGGCTCACGTCTGGCAAATTGGCTACCACAATGTGGGTCGCACCCTTGGCTACCATGCCCTTGATGCTGGCCACCAGTTCATTGGCAGCTGTCACCATTCCGCCTACGGCTGCTTGTGCGCCAGCACCTGCGCCGTAGGCGTTGCCTGCGTTGCTTCCGGCGGTGGTAGCCGCTGCTTGCGCGGTGCCCATGACACTGCCGATAAAGGCCATGTTCATGACATCGGTATTACCCGCACCAGCAGCCGTCATCACGCCAGCATTGGTAGCCGCAGTGAAGATGCTTGTGTTGGTGGCGCCCGGTGCTGCCGCAGCAGCAGTAATTGCATTGCCCATCGCAGTTGAAATCGCACCAGCGGCGCCGGCAGGGGCTGCGGTAGCGCCGGTTGTCAGCGATCCGACCATCGATGTCACAAACGCGTTGCTTCCTGCTGTGGCTGCGGCCGTACCTATGGTGGCAGCGTTAGCAATGTTGGCATTGGCGTAGCTGTGTGCCGTTGCATCTCCTATGGCTGCGGTTACAGCTGCTGTGACAATGGAGGATGTGGTTGCGGTCGCAAGAGCTGACGCAGTTGTCATCGCTGCACTGATCGCTGGTACGGCGGTTGCTTGATTGGCACCGAGCCCTTGGACTAAGCCACCAACCAGTATGGGTCCAAAGGCGGCGTTCGCCGCGCTTTGGGCTGAAGCCGCGTAAGCGGTGATGCCCGCCACATTCATCACCGCGGTATTGCCGTTGGCAGCTGCCGTGGATACACCCGCATTGCCACCTGCCGTGAAGATGGTCGTGGTGGTGGCACCCGGTGCTGCGGCGGCGGTGGCCATGGCCGTGCCCATTGCGGTCTGAATCGCAGCAGCGGCGCTGACAGGCGCTGCACCCGTACCGGAGACTAACGCGGTTGTTACGGATCCAACGAAAGCAGGTCCAGCAGCCGCGGAACCAGCGGCGGTGGCATCAGCGAGCAATTTGTCGGTTTGCCCAAACAGGTCGTTGGCGCCAGCGAGCACGGTGACCAGCTCTTTGCCGGTGAAGCTGCCACCCGCATCCGTCAGGTAGCTGGCAACTTGAGTCACTACAGGTTCGGTGAGAGGGCCAGCGATATAGCCGACACCGACCGCGTTGCCCACACCCAAAGGGCTGGTGACGCGAGAGCCACCTTGTGCATAGTCGGTGCATCCGGCGAGCGAGATCTCTGCAACCCCACAACCGCCGTTGCGGGCGGCGCAGGACACACTGCCAACCGCAGCTGCAGAAATCAAGTGCGCCCAGGTGTAGCTGGGCACAGGGTTG
>CAIOAQ010000251.1 GCA_903856025.1 uncultured beta proteobacterium | reverse complement strand
GATCAATATGTCCTTAGACAATGTCACGCCCGGCAAGAATGCGCCAGAAGAATTCAACGTCATCATCGAAATTCCGATGAATGCAGATCCGGTCAAGTACGAAGTGGACCATGACACACATGCCATCTTTGTGGACCGTTTCATGAGCACCGCCATGCATTACCCCACCAACTACGGCTATGTGCCGCAAACCATCAGTGGTGATGGCGACCCGGTGGATGTGCTGGTGGTGACACCGGTGCCTCTGATTCCTGGCGTGGTGGTGACTTGTCGCGCCATTGGCATACTTAAAATGGAAGACGAAGCCGGTATGGATGCCAAGGTGTTGGCTGTGCCAATTGACAAGATTTTGTCGCTCTATTCCCGGTGGCAAAAACCCGAAGACATGAGTCCCTTCCGTCTGAAAACCATTGCCCACTTCTTTGAACACTACAAAGACCTGGAAGTCAATAAATGGGTCAAGGTTCAAGGTTGGGAAGGCCCGGATGCTGCCAAGCAGGAAATCATGGACGGCATTGCCAATTACCAGGCTACTGAAAACAAGTAAGCATTATATTTGGTCTCTTGCCCTCGTATTTATTGGGTTTGTAGCTATCAAAAATTACACGCCTGCAGATGGCAGCACCTGCAGGCGTTGTTATTTGTGACGCTAAACTCGGTACACGTTGATTCAATGGAGACCGATCGATGAAACTGTTGCGTTATGGACCAGTTGGCCAGGAAAAGCCAGGTGTACTGGATGCCCTTGGTCAGGTTCGCGATTTGAGCTTGGTCGTACCAGACATTGCCAATGGGGTGTTGTTACCTGAGAGTTTGGATAAGCTGCGCGAACTGAATCTCGAAGATTTGCCGCTGGTGGCAGGTGTGCCGCAACAGGGTTTGCGTCTGGGGCCTTGCGTAGGGCAGGTGGGTAAATGTATTTGTATTGGCTTGAATTATGCAGACCATGCCGCGGAGGCAGGCATGCCCGTGCCTCCTGAGCCGGTGGTATTCAACAAATGGACCAGCGGACTTTGTGGACCGGATGACGCAGTACAAATTCCCAGAGGCTCGGTCAAGACTGATTGGGAAGTGGAACTGGCGGTGGTCATTGGCCAAGGGGGGCGCTACATCACGGAGGCTGATGCCATGCGCCATGTGGCGGGCTACTGTGTGATGAATGACGTGTCGGAGCGCGACTTTCAGCTCAACCGCAGTGGCACGTGGGATAAAGGCAAAGGCCATGACACGTTTGGCCCGCTCGGCCCGTGGCTGGTGACCGCGGATGAGGTGCCTGATCCACAAAACCTGGCCTTGTGGTTGGAAGTCGACGGTCAGCGCATGCAGAATGGCAGCACCGCCACCATGGTTTACAAAGTTCCGTTTTTAATCAGTTACCTCAGCCAGTTCATGAGTTTGCAGTCCGGTGATGTGATATCCACCGGCACCCCGCCAGGGGTGGGCATGGGGCATAAGCCACCCGTATTTTTGCGGGCTGGCCAGACCATGCGGCTGGGCGTGCAGGGCTTGGGGCAGCAAACACAAAAGGTTGTTCAGGCATGACGTTGAAAATTTGTGTCGCTCAACTCAACCTGGTGGTGGGTGACCTGGCTGGCAATGCACAAAAAATCATCGCAGCGGCCAAATCAGCCTACCAGGAAGGTGTGCGCCTGGTGCTGACGCCCGAGTTGTCCATTTGCGGCTATGCGGCTGAAGACCTTTTTTTGCGTTCAGCCTTTATATCTGCTTGCGAAGATGCTGTTAAAAACATAGCAAATGAACTGGCATCGTTCAAAAACCTTTGTGTGGTGGTCGGACACCCCAGCGGAGGTGACGAGCGCACCCGGTCGGTGGCTGTGCAGCACCGTTTCAACGCAGCCAGCGTGTTGCGCGAGGGGCAGGTCGTGGCCACATACGCCAAGCGTGAACTGCCCAACTACCAGGTGTTTGATGAGCGGCGGTATTTCACGCCAGGCCAACAGGTTTGCGTTTTTGAAGCAGGTAGCACTGAGGCACCGGTCAAGGTAGGTTTGCTGATTTGTGAGGATGCGTGGTTTGAAGCCCCAGCACGTGAAGCCGCTCAGGCAGGGGCTCAGCTGCTGGCAGTGATCAACGCGTCACCGTTTCATGTGGGCAAAGGCATGGAACGCGAGCAGATGATGCGTGAACGTGTCAAATCTTGCGGACTGCCTCTGGTGTATGCACACTTGGTGGGTGGACAGGATGAGGTGGTGTTCGAGGGACATTCGTTTGTATTGAACGCCGACGGTAGTCTGGCCGGTCGTGCCCCAAGTTTTATAGAAAATAGCCTTGTAGCCCTCGTGGAGCAAGCGCAAGGTGCTATCAAAATAAGTGCGCCAATTGCACCTGAAAGAACGCCTGACGCTGACTTGTGGGATGCGTTGGTGCTGGGTGTGCGCGACTACATCACCAAAAATGGGTTTCCCGGTGTGTTGCTGGGCTTGTCAGGTGGCATTGATTCGGCGTTGGTATTGGCCATTGCGGTCGATGCGCTGGGCAAAGAGCGGGTGAGGGCGGTGATGATGCCTTCGCCCTACACCGCCGACATCAGCTGGATTGATGCGCGCGACATGGCCGAACGCTTGGGCGTGCGGTATGACGAGTTGTCGATCGTGCCCGAGTTTGAAGCCTTCAAGTCGACATTGGCAGGTGAATTCATGGGCTTGCCTGAGGATACGACCGAAGAAAACATCCAGGCGCGCATTCGTGGCACCTTGTTGATGGCATTGAGCAACAAATTTGGCAGCATTGTGCTGACCACTGGCAACAAGTCCGAGATGGCCACAGGCTATTGCACCTTGTACGGCGACATGGCTGGTGGCTTTGCGGTGATCAAGGACCTGGTAAAGACCACGGTGTTTCGCTTGGCGCGCTGGCGCAATGAAAATGATCCCTATGGAACCGGGAAAAGTCCAATTCCAGAGCGCATCATTACCCGGCCGCCGAGCGCCGAGTTGCGTCCAGACCAAAAAGACCAGGACAGCTTGCCTCCCTATGAGGTGCTGGACGGTATTCTTGAGCGTTATATGGAAAACGACGAGAGCATTGAGCAGATCATTGCAGTAGGCTTTGCGCCAGCCGATGTAGAGCGTGTCACACGGCTGATCAAGATCAACGAGTACAAGCGTCGCCAGTCGCCTGTAGGGATTCGTGTGACGCATCGCAGCTTTGGCAAGGATTGGCGTTATCCTATAACCAATCGTTTTCGGGCATGAGCGCGGCGCACCGGTTGCTGTAATTTCTTAATTTTTCATCCATCGAGGTATTCCATGAAACAAATCACCGCCATCATCAAGCCTTTTAAGCTGGAAGAAGTTCGCGAGGGTCTAGCCGAATGCGGCGTCACAGGTCTGACCGTGACGGAAGTGAAGGGCTTTGGCCGTCAAAAGGGTCACACCGAGCTCTATCGCGGCGCGGAATATGTGGTGGATTTTTTGCCCAAGGTGAAAATTGAAGTTGTGGTGAAAACGGATGACGTGGAACGCTGTGTGGACGCCATCGTCAAAGCAGCGCATACCGGGAAAATAGGGGATGGCAAGATTTTTGTGACCCCTGTTGAGCGCGTGATCCGTATTCGTACCGGTGAGATGGACGAATCAGCGATTTGAAGTTTTAAACGACCTGGTGTCCACCAGCTGTGTGCCCGCCAGCGCATCGTGCCAGAACTGCTGGTGTGGATGAAAACGGCTGAGGATGGACCATATTGCAATCCAGCCAACGAAAATGACAATGGCTTCGCCGCCCTTGAGATCAAACACCCAAGACATCGCCAACGGTGGCAACACCCAAAGCCAGCTGCACAGGTAGCGCACGAAGGCACGGACTTGGGTGAGCGGTTGTCCCGTGCGGTCTACCACGCGAATGTGCCAGGTTTTCATGGCCAGGGTTTGACCTTTGGACCACAACCAGACAAAGTAAATGCCGAAAACCACAAACAAAAAAGCCTGCAAAGCGTGGCGGTTGTCCATGGCATTTTTAGTCTGGCTTAAGGTTCCAAACAGGTAACCGGCGATAAAAACCACGCCAAACAACAACATGCCTTCGTATAGCCAGCAGGCCATGCGGCGCATCAAACTGGGGGTACTTAAGGAACGTGCAGGGCCAGAGGGCATCAAATCGGGTCGCAGTTCAAACTTAGTGTGACGGTGCCTTGGGCAGTTTCACGTGTGGGGCCAGCGGCAGTTTCGGTGCAGAGGCCGCAAGTGCTTGCTTTTGCTCTGCAGTGAGGGCTTGATAAACCTCCCAACGTTCAGCTTTGTCTTCAACAGAGACGCGTTGCGTTTGCGAGTAGTTCAAACGGGCTTGGGTCCGCTGTTTTGGGGTAAGCGCAGCCCATTGCACCATGCGTTCATGCAGTTTTTCTTTTGCTGGAGCTGGCAAAGTCTGGTAATTGGCGCTGAGCGTGATCCATTTTTTCTTTTGCGCGTCAGACAGCTTTGGCCAGGACATTGCCAGTGGCAATAAGGCTTGGTGTTGCAGCGGTGTCAACGTGGACCAATCCAGATTGGTCGCAGGCTTTGCTATTGTGCCGCCCTTGGTAACCTGGGACGATTTGACAACGGTGCTCGCAGCTTGCGCGTAGGCTTGTGCTCCTGTCACTGTACAGGTGACCAGACCAAACAAAGTCAGAACGAGAAAGGCTGGTTGTCGCCGTAGACGAGCTCGCATGGTGTCAAAGGGACTCAGTGGGGAAGCTTAGCTTTAGAAAAAGCTTAAAACCCGGGTCAAGGTAGGCTGCTGGTGGTAAGTCATCGGTGAGCAACACGCGGTCAATCTCGGCGGCATCCTGGGTCAGGTTGTCACTTTGAATGTTATCTATCATCCACAAGCCGAGCAGCAATGCCAGCAACATACCAAATCCGCTAAGTTGGTACCATCTGGAAGGCCGGGTGTGCAGACCATGGGCTTGCCCTGAGTTACCCTGGCCAGCCATTGAAAATCCCATTTGCGCTTCACGGATAAGGGCCATTCGGCGATGTTCAATCGCCTGTTCGCGTGCGGCGCGAAGGCGTTGCAGGGTGTGGGCATCGATGTCGTCGACCTGGCTCAACAGACGTTGGGCCATGCGCTCTCCGAGAGCGTCCAGCGTCGGGTTGAAATTGTCTTGACGATGGTGTGTATTTATGATTTTCATAGCCGAATCCCCTTGGCTGACAGCGATTTAAGTAGACTGTGAATGGCCCTTGAACAATGTGTTTTTACGCTTCCCTGCGAACAACCCATGGCTGTTGCGGTCTCTGCGACATCCATGTCCTCCCAGTAACGCATCAAGAATGCTTCTCGTTGACGGTTTGGTAGTAATAAAAGTTCCTGCTCGATGGCACGCAAGGTTTGTGCCCGTTGGCTCTGTGTTTCTGGATTTTCAAATGCAATCGGTGTTTCGGCGATTGAAAGGCTTTCCAGGATGTCGAAGTCATTGTCTTCAGCGTCAGACTGGAAATTGCTGAATGATGAAAACAGGGCGTTTTGTACCTTTTGCCGCCTGAACCAGTCCAATGTGCTGTTGGAGAGAATGCGCTGGAACAGCATGGGCAACTCTTCAGACGGTTTGTCTGCGTAGTGTTCCGCCAATTTCATCATGCTGTCTTGCACGATATCCAAGGCTGATTCATCGTTGCGCACGTGGTACACCGTGCGTTTGAATGCACGTTTTTCAACACTTTTCAGAAATTCAGCGAGTTCAGCGGTTGTTGCCAAGGGATTTGACTCTTTAAAAGGTCATGGATGGTACGGTGTATGGTCGAAATCCGACGAGAATCGAGTCGATGCCGAATTATTGCACCTCGCTGACCGCGTTCAACGTTGGTTGCAGACAATGCGATAATCATCAAGCTTAATAATGCAAACGGGTCAAGGTTCAGCGCAAATATCAATGCGCTTATGGTTTTGGCCTTAAGTTTCGATGCAACATCAAAAGTGTTTGCAGAGAAGCACCCAAGGTTTTTCGTTAGAGAAATTCACAAAGGTTCATCATGGAAATATTAAAAGCCGAAACATCGGCATCAAACGCGTCAAACTCTCCTGTTTCAAGCAAACCCAGGCACGAACCAGCTGGTTCGGAGCATGAGCTCAGGGGTGCTGAAATTCTCATCAAAGCCCTGCAGGCTGAAAACGTCAAATTCGTCTGGGGTTATCCAGGCGGTGCAGTGCTGCACATTTACGACGCTTTTTTCAAGCAAGACACCATCCAACACGTGCTGGTGCGCCATGAACAAGCTGCCGTGCATGCTGCAGATGGCTACGCGCGCGCGACCGGTGATGTGGGGGTCGCACTGGTTACATCCGGCCCTGGCGTAACCAACGCGGTGACCGGTATCGCTACAGCGTACATGGACAGCATTCCCATGGTGATCATCAGCGGGCAAGTGCCTACCCACGCCATTGGCATGGATGCCTTTCAGGAGTGCGACGCCGTAGGCATCACACGCCCGGTGGTCAAGCACAATTTTTTGGTAAAAGACGCGCGTGACTTGGCCGAGACCCTAAAAAAAGCTTTTTACATCGCACGTAGCGGCCGCCCTGGTCCTGTGTTGGTGGACATCCCCAAAGATGTGTCGTTTAAAAAAGTGCCTTATCACGGGTATCCGCAGTCGGTTGAAATGCGCTCCTACAACCCGGTGCGCAAGGGGCACGGTGGTCAAATTCGCAAAGCTTTGCAATTGTTGTTGGCAGCCAAGCGGCCATACCTCTATACCGGTGGCGGTGTGCTGTTGAGCAATGCTTCCAACGAACTGCGTCAGTTAGTGGATATGCTGGGCTATCCGATTACCCACACGTTGATGGGACTCGGTGCGTATCCAGCCAGTGATCGCAAGTACCTCGGTATGCTCGGTATGCACGGCACTGTAGAAGCCAATAACGCGATGCAAAACTGTGATGTGTTGTTGGCCGTAGGTGCACGTTTTGACGACCGGGTGATTGGTAATCCCAAGCATTTTGCACAAAATGAGCGCAAGATTATTCATGTTGATATTGACCCGTCCAGTATTTCCAAGCGCGTCAGGGTGGATATTCCAATCGTTGGCGATGTCAAAGATGTGCTGACTGAAATGATCGCAATGATCAAGGAAAGCGCAGTCAAGCCAGACACCAATGCGTTAGGCGCTTGGTGGGACACCATTGAAGGTTGGCGCAAGACCAATTGTCTGAAGTATGACCATGGAAAAAATGAGATCATCAAGCCGCAGTACGTGGTTGAAACGCTTTGGAATATGACCAAGGATGTAGATGCCTATATCACCTCTGATGTGGGGCAGCATCAAATGTGGGCTGCGCAGTATTACCGTTTTGACCAACCCAGGCGCTGGATCAATTCTGGAGGCTTGGGCACCATGGGTGTTGGTATTCCATATGCGATGGGCATCAAATTAGCCAAGCCTGAGAGCGAAGTGTTTTGCGTGACCGGCGAGGGCTCGGTTCAAATGTGCATTCAGGAACTCTCGACGTGCCTGCAATACAACACGCCGATCAAGATCGTAGCGCTCAATAACCGATACCTAGGCATGGTTCGTCAATGGCAAGAGGTGGAGTACGAAGGGCGTTACAGCCACAGTTACATGGATGCGCTTCCCAATTTTGTGAAATTGGCCGAGGCCTATGGTCACGTTGGTATGCTGATTGAACGTGCGTCAGATGTGGAGCCCGCACTGAGAGAGGCGCGCAAGCTCAAAGACCGCACGGTTTTCATGGATTTTCGAACTGACCCCACAGAAAACGTGTTTCCAATGGTGCAGGCCGGCAAAGGCATCACTGAAATGCTGTTGAGCTCGGAGGACCTTTAATCATGAAACACATCATTGCAGTTTTGCTTGAAAATGAGGCTGGTGCCTTGTCGCGTGTGGTTGGGCTGTTTTCGGCCCGTGGTTACAACATTGAATCGCTCACAGTCGCACCTACCGAAGATCCCAGTTTGTCGCGTATGACCATTCAAACCCATGGCTCTGATGAAGTGATTGAGCAAATCACCAAGCACCTGAACCGTTTGATTGAAGTGGTCAAGGTAGTTGACCTCACCGAGGGTTCGTACACCGAGCGTGAATTGATGATGGTCAAGGTGCGTGCGGTGGGTAAGGAGCGCGAAGAGATGAAGCGTATGGCGGATATTTTCAGGGGGCGCATCATTGATGTGACCGAAAAAAGTTACACCATTGAGTTGACGGGTGACCAGTCCAAAAACGACGCGTTTCTAGATGCGATTGAGAGAGGTGCCATTTTAGAAACGGTGCGTACCGGCTCCAGCGGCATTGGCCGCGGTGAACGAATTTTGCGCGTCTAGTCAGTTTGGGGCAGAGCTGTAGATCTGTCCCGCTGGGTTTAGTAAGTTGGGGACAGACCTAAGGATCTGTCTCGCAAGATCATTGAATTTTTACAACGGAGAGATAGATGAAAGTTTTTTACGATAAAGATTGTGATTTGAGCCTGATCAAGGGTAAGACCGTTGCCATCATCGGTTACGGTAGCCAAGGCCACGCACACGCACAAAACCTGAATGACAGCGGTGTCAAAGTGGTGGTCGGTTTGCGTAAAGGCGGTGCCTCATGGGACAAGGTCGGTAAGGCCGGTTTGAACGTGATGGAAGTCAATGATGCAGTCAAGATTGCTGATGTGGTCATGATTCTGTTGCCTGACGAACAAATTGGTGACGTGTATACCAACAATGTGGCTCCAAACATCAAGCAAGGTGGCTCGCTGGTGTTTGCTCATGGATTCAATGTGCATTACAACCAGGTTGTGCCCCGTGCTGATCTGGACGTCTGGATGGTTGCGCCGAAGGCTCCTGGGCACACCGTTCGCAATACCTACACCCAGGGTGGAGGCGTGCCTCACCTGATTGCTATTCACCAGGACAAGAGCGGCAAGGCCCGTGAATTGGCGCTGTCGTATGCGATGGCCAATGGCGGCGGCAAGGCTGGCATCATAGAAACCTCATTCAAGGAAGAAACCGAGACCGACTTGTTTGGTGAACAAGCCGTGTTGTGTGGTGGTGCTGTAGAACTGGTCAAGATGGGATTCGAGACCCTGGTTGAAGCTGGCTATGCCCCTGAGATGGCGTATTTTGAATGCCTGCATGAGTTGAAGCTAATCGTCGATTTGATCTATGAAGGCGGTATCGCCAACATGAACTACTCGATTTCAAATAACGCAGAATACGGCGAATACGTGACCGGCCCCGAAGTCATCAATGCACAAAGTCGCGAAGCCATGCGCAACGCGCTCAAGCGTATTCAAAATGGTGACTATGCCAAGTCCTTTATTCTGGAAGGTCGCACCAACTACCCGAGCATGACCGCTCGTCGTCGCAATACGGCCGACCACCAGATTGAAATCGTTGGGGGCAAGCTGCGCTCCATGATGCCCTGGATTGCCAAAAACAAACTGGTTGATCAAACCCGCAATTGATTGTTGTTTTCTTCGGAACAAAGGCCACTTCGGTGGCCTTTGTTATTATGAAGCCTCTCTCAAGACTTATCGAATGGATGATGTGACTACTCAGAATATGGACCGAGAAGGCAATGTCGTGATTAAGAGACGCCGCAAAGGCATCTATATCTTGCCTAACCTCTTCACGTTGGCGGCACTCTTCGGTGGGTTCTACGCGATAGTGATGGCCATTAATGGCCGCTTTGATTTGGCCGCCGTTGGCGTGTTTTGCGCGATGGTGCTCGACAGTCTCGATGGACGTGTTGCCCGCATGACCAACACCCAAAGTGCTTTTGGTGAGCAAATGGACTCTTTGTCCGACATGGTTTCCTTCGGCGCTGCGCCAGCCCTGATCGCTTATGTTTGGGCGCTCAAGGGTTTAGGGAGATGGGGGTGGATGGCAGCGTTTGTCTATTGCGCTTGTGCCGCCCTGCGCTTGGCACGCTTCAATGTCAACACTGGTGTCGTTGACAAGCGGTATTTTCAGGGGCTGCCATCACCTGCTGCCGCTGCATTGGTGGCCGGCTTCATATGGGTCATGACAGACCTGGGGTTCCAAGGGCCGCAATGGGCTTGGCCCATGTTCATTGTTTCGCTTTACGGCGGTTTGACGATGGTCACCAATGTGCCGTTTTATAGCTTCAAAGAT
>CAIOAQ010000250.1 GCA_903856025.1 uncultured beta proteobacterium | reverse complement strand
TGTTGATCGGGCGCGTGCGCAGCCACATGGCCAGCCAATACACCTTCAGCGTTATCACAAATCCGGCCAGCAACGCCAACCAGTTCAGCCCCACCATCAGTCTTGCAGCAGCAACTAACAAAGCCACTGTCAAAATAATTTTGAGGCCTTCCCACACAAAAAACCCCACCAATGCAGACCCCGCATTGGCCGACCTGCTCTGGCGTCTCAAGCCCCAGGCAAACATAGCCGAAGGCAGCACTACCGCTGCAACACCACATGCCGCAGATTCGCCAGCCACGCCACCGCGCCATAACCATGCCACAAGGGCTACCATCAATCCAACCAGAACCTGCGCACCCACCACAAACCAAGGCGACACCGACGGGTTAGACCCGATCGCGATATTGACTTGCTCACGCGTGAGAACTACGAAGTCAGATGACTCGTCATCAGACTCCAGATCCGATGCTTCTGCAGGAGCAATTATCCCCATTTATATTACGCCTACTTTACAGACGACAGCTGTTTAGCTCAGCCTTCGATTATACGTGGAAACCCCTGCGTTTCCCTAGTGGGTGTCATGGGGCTTTGGCAGGTGAAGTCTGATATATATCAACTCCCAGACAGATAATCGGGCAAAGTTCACCTGTTGCCCTATCGCCCCATCGGGGGGACTGCCTAGTACACAATCACAGCCATGACTCAACCTAACGAATCACTTCTCACCTTTCCTTGCCAGTTCCCCATCAAGGTCATGGGAGCTCAAAGTGAAGGTTTCGTAAGTGCCATCACTTATGTGGCGCATCAGTTTGACCCTGGTTTTGATGCCAGCACCATCGAGCTGCGCGAGAGCAAGGGCGGCAAATATCTAGGCGTGACCATCACCGTCAACGCCACCAGTCGCGAGCAGCTCGACGAACTTTACCGCACGCTTTCCAGTCACCCCATGGTCAAGGTGGTGTTGTAACGATGGACATGTCTTTACGGTCTCTGGGCCGTGCAGTGGACTACGAACCCACCTATGCCGCCATGCAGGCTTTCAATGCGGCGCGCACTGAGAGCACGCCCGATGAGCTATGGATTTGCGAGCATTTACCTGTGTATACACAAGGGCTAGCAGGAAAAACTGAGCACATATTCAACCCCGGCAACATCCCCGTGGTGCAAACCAACCGGGGCGGCCAGGTGACCTACCACGGGCCTGGGCAGGTGGTGGTTTACCCGCTGCTGGATTTGAAACGCGCAGGTTACTTCGTCAAGGAATATGTCTACCGGATTGAAGAAGCGGTGATTCGCACCCTGATGCACTTCGGTGTGACAGGGCACCGGGTTGCGGGCGCGCCCGGCATCTATGTGCGCCTGGACGATCCCACCTCGCATGCACTGCTGCCCCAGCGACCGGTAAAATCGGGGGCAGAGCCATTCCGCCCTGCGGCCGGATCTGGCGCCAATTTAACCGGCCCCGACTTCACCGGCTTAGGCAAAATCGCGGCATTAGGCATCAAAGTCAGCCGCAATTGCACCTACCACGGCGTGGCGTTGAACGTGGCGATGAACCTCGAACCCTACTTGCGCATCAACCCCTGTGGCTACTCGGGACTGCGAACTGTGGATCTTTTTACAATAGGTATCTCTGTTAGCTGGGACGAAGCCGCCCAGGTGCTGAGCCATAAGCTCGCCACCTACCTCGCCCCCTGAAACCCAACATCGACCTCGCACTGGACCCCCATGAGCCAAGACCCCACCGTTCTCCCTGTCAACCCCACCGTGCGCGAGGCCCAGTCGCAAGAGGACTACAACCCATTGGCCAAGCAAAAGGCGGCTGCCAAGCTGTCACGCATTCCCATCAAGGTGGTTCAGGGCGAAATTTT
This sequence comes from uncultured beta proteobacterium, assembly GCA_903856025.1. GTDB lineage: Bacteria > Pseudomonadota > Gammaproteobacteria > Burkholderiales > Burkholderiaceae_C > Rhodoferax. The sequence goes on along the minus strand of CAIOAQ010000250.1, from coordinate 7,408 downwards.
GCGCAAACCTGAATGGATCCGGGTCAAGGCGGGCAGCCCCAGCACCCGCTTTTACGAAATCAAGGACACCCTGCGCGCCAACAAACTCGTCACCGTGTGTGAAGAAGCCAGCTGCCCCAACATTGGCGAATGTTTTGGCAAAGGCACGGCCACCTTCATGATCATGGGCGACAAGTGCACCCGGCGCTGCCCGTTTTGTGACGTCGGCCACGGTCGGCCTGACCCGCTCGATGTCAATGAACCCGTCAACCTGGCCAACACCATTGCCCAACTGAAGCTCAAGTACGTGGTGATCACCAGTGTGGACCGCGACGACCTGCGTGACGGCGGTGCCGGGCACTTTGCATCGTGCATCCAGCAGATCCGCGAAAAATCCCCGCAGACCCAAATTGAAGTGCTGGTGCCTGACTTCCGAGGCCGCGACGACCGCGCACTGGAGATTTTGAAAGCAACGCCCCCCGATGTGATGAACCACAATCTGGAAACCATTCCCCGTCTGTACAAAGAAGCCCGCCCCGGTAGCGACTACCAGTTCAGTCTGAACCTGCTGAAAAAGTTCAAGGCGCTGCACCCGGACGTGCCCACCAAGAGTGGCTTGATGGTGGGCCTGGGCGAAACCGACGACGAGATTCTGGAAGTGATGCGTGACATGCGCGCCCACGGCATCAACATGCTCACCATCGGCCAATACTTGGCACCCTCAACCTCCCATCTGACGGTGAAGCGTTATGTGCACCCGGATGTTTTCAAGATGTTCGAGGCCAAGGCCTATGAAATGGGTTTCAGCCACGCTGCCGTCGGCGCCATGGTACGCAGCAGCTACCACGCCGACCAGCAAGCGGATCATGCAAAAGCCAATACACCTTAATTGCTATTATTAATATAGCTTCTTGCGCTTTATTCATAAGGGCTAGAGGTCCATTTAATGCATAGTATCCAACCCACTCGTGGTCTATGGCTAGACCTGGCAACGCTGGTGCACCGCTGCGACAGCGCCACCTACCAGCGCGCGCTGGAGGTCTACCGCAACCAGCTGGTGATGGAACTCGACATCGAACCCCTGGACGACGGCTGGGTGCTCGACGGTGTCGTCCAGGGCACCGCGGATCGCCCTTATGAAGTGTCGGTAGAGCTCAAGCGCAGCTCGGATGGCCGGGTGCTGGACTGGGACAGCGACTGCACCTGCCCGGTGGGCGATCAGTGCAAACACGCCATCGCGCTGATGATCAAGGCCGCCTACCAAGGGCAACACATCCTGGGCGGCGGCGCCTCGGTTCCGGCGTTCAAACCGCTCACCGAAAAGGAACTGGTGGCACAACGCCAGGCTGATCTTGCCAAACGGCAGGCCGAGGCCCAGCTGGAATCTGAGCGACAAGTGATCCGCTGGCTGGACGACCTGGGACGAAGTGGCGCCAGGGAAGCCGCCGTGTTGCCACAGGAACAACCCCTTGAGCGGCGTGAACAGTTTTTGTACCTGCTGGGCATCACCTCGCCACAGGGCCCAAACCCGCTGTTGACACTGGAGGCGGTGATCTCTTACCCCAAGGTGACCGGTGGTTGGGCCAAAACAAAGTCCGTCAAAGCCCAGCCCGAACGTGGTCAGCCCGTTTTTGACCAGGCCACCGAAGCAGACCGCGATGTGTTGCAACTCATGCGCACCATGCCCAGCGGCGGCGGCAACTACTTTCACAATTACGGATTCAAGTCGCGCGTCACCCTGGAAGGCAAATACGGCGTTGAGGCGCTGGAAATGGCGGCTGGCACGGGTCGGCTGTTTGTGGGCGACAGCCGAGGTCAACCCGACACGCCGGTGACCTGGGGACCGGCACTGGACGTGCGCTGGCAATGGCAGGAAGTACAACAGCTGGCTTCCAAGGACAGCGCCTGGCAGCCACGTCCCAGCCTGGACGCACCCCAGGCCAAGCTGTGCGTGAACATGCCCCCCTTGTACCTGGACAGCCAGCGCGGCGTCTGCGGACTGGCCCACGTGCATGACATGAGCATGGGCCAGGTGGCGGTGCTGTTGAAGACGCCGCCATTGAAGACGTCGGCCTTGAGAAAACACCAGGCCGCATTGATCGACCGGCTGGGATCTGTTCCTTTGCCGCCGGTGCTGGAACAGCTTGAAACCCTGCATGGCATCGCCCCCAAGGGACTGCTGCACCTGGCTCCGGTGGATTCAATCAACGCGCCGGCTGACCACTTGCTCACCGCCACCTTGCGCTTTGACTACGCCGGACACACAGGTTGGTGGGTCGGCAAGGGCACCACGGTGATGCTGGACGACGGCGACAAACGTTGCCTGCTGCGACGGGACCCTCAAGCCGAGCTTGAGGCCGTTTCCAGGCTGCTTGAACTTGGCATGAACACCACGGGCAACGGCGTGTTTTCCATCACAGGCCCAAACGCACAGCAAGTCTGGTTGAATTGGGCCGATGTCGACTACGCGCCGCTGCGCAAAGCCGGATTTGAGGTGACCGCAGACGCTTCACTTGGCCATTGGATAGAGCGCGGAGAAACCCTGAAAGTCGATTTGCACGCACTGGGCGACGACGAAGCTGCGTCGGCGTGGTTTGACTTGTCGCTGGGCATCGACATCCATGGCGTGCGCCACAACATCCTGCCCTTTTTGCCCGAGTTGATTGCAGTGGCCGCACGCAGCCCACGCGACCCGGTCACCGGCGAACCTGAGCTGCCGCCGTTTGTTTACCTGCCCAAGCCCGATGGCGGCTTCATGCGCTTGCCCACCGACAACCTCAAACCCTGGATGAGCGCCCTGCTGGAACTGGTGGGTCAGCGCGGACATGATTTCAATGCCGACAGCCTCAAACTGTCGCGGCTGGATGCCATGCGTGCCGCCGCGTCCCTGGGTTCGGGTGCCGTATGGCAGGGCGCGCAACGCCTTCGCGAGATGGTGCAACGCCTGAACGGACAGGCGGAACTGCCCGAGATCGAGTTACCGAAAAGCATCCAGGCGGAGCTGCGCCCCTACCAGAAGCAAGGCGTGAATTGGCTGCAATTTCTGCGCGAATACGGTCTGGCGGGCATCCTGGCCGACGACATGGGACTGGGCAAAACGCTGCAAACCCTGGTCCATATCCAGATTGAAAAAGACGCTGGGCGCCTGACACAGCCCGCGCTGATCATCGCGCCGGTGAGCCTGATGGGCAACTGGCGCAAAGAAGCCGAACGCTTTTGCCCCGATCTGCGCGCCCTGGTCATCCACGGCGTGGACCGACACGAAGTCACCGGCAGCACGCACCAGCACGACATCGTCATCGCGCCGTATTCCCTGCTGCCGCGCGACCGCGAAGGCTGGCTGCAAGGTCAGTGGCACCTGGTGGTACTGGACGAAGCACAAAACATCAAGAACGCCAACACCCATGCCGCCGAGGTGGTTGGGCAGCTCATCACCCGGCATCGGCTTTGCCTGTCGGGTACCCCCATGGAAAACAACCTGGGTGAGCTTTGGAGTCTGTTCCACTTTTTGATGCCCGGTTTTCTGGGCAGTCAAAAACGTTTCAACGAACTGTTTCGCCATCCCATCGAAAAGCAGGGTGACCCTGACGCGCTGCGCCAGTTGCGCGCGCGTATCACCCCGTTCATGCTGCGCCGCATCAAGTCCGTGGTCGCGCACGAGTTGCCGCCAAAAATAGAAACTGTGATGCGCGTGGAACTGTCCGGTCAGCAAGCTGACTTGTATGAAACCATTCGTTTGGGCATGGAAAAAACCGTGCGCGAAGCGCTGGACGCCAAGGGCCTTGCAAAGTCCCAAATCACCATTCTTGACGCACTACTCAAGTTGCGCCAGGTCTGCTGCGACCCGCATCTGGTCAAGCTGGAGGCTGCCAGAAAAGTCAACACCTCCGCCAAGCTCGAACAATTGATGGAGCTGCTGCCCGAGATGCTTGCCGAAGGTCGGCGCATTTTGCTGTTTTCACAGTTCACCAGCATGTTGACGCTGATCGAGGCCGAGCTGGAAAAACGCCACATCAACTGGGTCAAACTCACCGGTCAAAGCCAGAAACGTGACGCGTTGATCGAGCAATTCACCAGTGGCCAGGTGCCGCTGTTTTTGATCAGCCTGAAGGCTGGCGGCACCGGGCTGAACCTGCCGCAAGCCGACACCGTGATCCACTACGACCCGTGGTGGACCCCGGCGGTCGAAACCCAGGCCACCGACCGCGCCCACCGCATCGGCCAGACCCAAAGTGTGTGGGTGGTGAAGCTGGTGGCCCAGGGCACGATCGAGGAACGTATTCTTGCGCTGCAAGAGCGCAAGGCCGCCCTGGCCGAGAGCATGTACAGCGGCGCAGTCGGGCGCAAGCAGCCGCTGTTCAGTGAAAGCGATTTGACAGAGTTGCTCAAACCGCTATCTTATCAATAGCGCATTGCGCACGTTTCGCGGGGGCTATAGAGGTAAAAGCCTTGAAAATATGGATTACCCGCATCAGCAGGCTGTCACTCGCAGACGCACCTGCTCACCACTTGGCGCAGCAGTGTATTATTGGCCGGTGAACGTCGGTTTTCTTCTTTCTTTAAAAGCCTTGATACCTTCGTGGTAGTCCTTGCTGTCGTAAACGACACGTCGCAGGCCCTGCACTTTTTCGAATCCGCGAGGCGTCAGAGGTTTCGCTCCTGCAAGCACGCGCAATTGTTCTTTCATCACGGATATGCTGAGTGGGGCGTTTGCAGCTATTGCGTTTGCCATCGCTATGGTGAATTCCTCCAAGGACTGCGCATCAATCACATGATTGATCATCCCAACATGCTCAGCGCGGGTGGCCGATATGGGTGCCGCTGTAAACGCCAACTCTTTGACGATGCGCAGACTGGCCGCGCTCATAAAGGTCATCATGCCGCTGACGTTATACGGCACGCCAAGTTTGGCGGGTGTCACGGCAAACGTCGATTCTGGCGTGGCAATGATGATGTCACAAGCCAGCATGACTTCGACTGCACCGCCCCACACACCACCTTCAATCATTGCAATCACGGGTGCTCGAAAAGTTTCAATCGTTCGAACCAACTCCCGCAAGGGGTCGTTCCATCCCAATGGATCACGGCCGTCAACGGGTAGCTCATTGATGTCATGCCCAGCTGACCAGACCTTGCTCCCCTTATGCGCGCGCAAAATCACTGCTCTGACCTGCGCCTCTTCGAGAGACTTGAGCCCTTCCATGACTTCCGTCACAAGTTGATGGCTTAACGCGTTGAGCTTCTTTGCGTTATCTAACGTGATGGTTCCCAGGAAACCATCGTGTGATAGCTGGATGAGGCGGTCAGGTGTCATGTATGCGTCTCGAATTGGATGACGATCAGCGTGAAGGGCTGCCGAAGTTGTGAGGGCTCTGTCGCATGGGTCAAAGCTCTCCAAGAGCCAATTATGCTTCCCGCCTTTGAATCGATGGCCGGAAGTGATGCCATGACGGGCACCAGCGGCGCGGTCAGCCGCAAACAACCGCTGTTCAGTGAAAGCGATTTGACAGAGTTGCTTAAACAGCTATCTGTTTGATAGCTGTTTAAGCACGATTCACGAGGGCTAGAGAGTCAAAAACTTGTGGCTATGATTGGCCGCCTTGGATGACGTGGTGGTCGTTGGCTATGGCGGTTGGTGGGTGGCAGGAGATGGGTTGGAACTCGAACAAAGGAGCCCCATCAAGTCGAAGGGGGCAACCGATGGCCTTATTCCACCTTGAAGCTGAACTCCTGCGTAGCAATCACCTCGCCGCCATCTGTCGCACAGGTGTACTGCATCATGGCATCCCTGACTGCAGCATGGAACACGCGCGGGCCCGACAAGACAGTGACATCCAGAATGGTACCCCCCTTGACGTGAATCTGCGCCTTGATCACACCCTCAATGCCGCCCTGCAGCGCCTGCAGCACCTTGCGCGACAACTCCGGAGGCACCTGCTTGGGGCAAGCCAGCTCAATGCTGGTGCGCTTTGACCCGACTTGTACTGGCGCTGAAGGAGGTGCGATCACAGCAGGCGCAGTTGGCACAACCTGGGTGGACTGAATGGCCGGGGCCGTTGAGGTGACGGGTGGTGCCACATCAGGCGGGGGAACAAACGGCAGTGGCGGCGCATCGAGCTTGGGCATTTCCTTCATTGGCTCGATTTTCTTGGGCGGCGGCGGTGGAGGTGGCGGCGGTGGAATGATCACCTCTTGAATCACCACGGCTTCCATGGGCTTTTTAACCAGGTTCAGCCCCTTGCGAGCCAATCCAGATACCAGCGCATAACCTAGCAGCAGGTGCAGTGCAATCACGATGACCAGCCCTTTGACACGCCGCGAGGGTTCACGGGGCTCAAAGCGGTCCTCCATTTCAAGCGTATTCATTGCACAAATTGCTCCGCGCCTATGACGGCAATTTTGTTCAGTCCCAGGCGTTTGCTGCTGGAGAGCACATTCGCAAAAACTGCATACTGCGAATCTTTGTTAGGGCGGATGTGCACTTCAGCCTGAACCGCTTGTTGACTGGCTACTTTCATTTTTTCTTCCAGCTCAAAGGCGGACACGGGCAGCCCTTGCCAATACACCACACTGCGCTCGTCGATGTCGATTTGTATCTTTTCTGGCTTGACGTTGTTGATGGGTGGTGTACCCACTGGCATTTCCAGATTGACCGAGTGCAGCTGTATCGGGATGGTGATGATCAGCATGACCAACAAAACCAGCATCACGTCAATCAGCGGCGTGGTGTTGATTTCCATCATCACCTCGGGCTCACCTGAACTGCTGGTGTTTCCTACGTGCATTCCCATGGGAATATTCCTTTATTCAGCGCTCAACCACCCAGTGGTGGCGGCTCAGTGATGAAAGCGACTTTGACGATGCCAGCGCGCTGGCAAGCCAGCAAGACCTTGCCCACACCTTCGTAACGTGCGTTGGAGTCGCCCCGAATCTGAACTTCAGGCTGGGGTTTGAGGTTGGAGACTTTTTTAAGCTTCTCAACCAAGGCATCCACGTTCTTGATGCGCGCTTCGTACCAATAGATGTTGTTGGCCTGATCCACTGAAATGATGATGTTTTCAGGCTTGGTCTCACGCACTTCAATGCGTTCCTTGGGCAAGGAGACCTTGATCGATGTGGTGACCACCGGAATGGTGATCAGAAAGATGATCAACAGAACCAACATCACATCCACAAGAGGTGTGGTGTTGATGGCCGACATGACAGCGTCTTCTTCGCCGTCGTCGTTGGAGCCAACGTTCATGGACATAGGGTTTTCCTAATCGGTTGAGGACAGCGCTTGTTCACAGTGAGTGACTGCGGTCTGTCCCGCAAGGTTTCAGGATTTTTTGACGGAGCCCAACACCACGGCGTGCAAGTCGTTGCTGAAGGCGCGCACATCGTCCATGACCGCTTTGTTGCGGCGCACCAGCCAGTTGTAGGCCAGCAC
>CAIOAQ010000249.1 GCA_903856025.1 uncultured beta proteobacterium | reverse complement strand
TTGGATTCATGGCGCATCAGTGTTATTGATGCAACTCTGGGCGACAGTTGCTGCCGGGGATGGCAACCCGAAGCGCAGACAATTGAGAAACCTTCAGTCGACGGGTCGTGATTTGCGCCGGGGCTTGAGAATAGGTGGCGGAGCCGTGTCGTCGGTGAAACTGGCGCGCAGTTTGGCAATGGCTTGGGCGTGAAGTTGCGACACACGGGCTTCGGTCAGCCCCAATAAATGGCCAATTTTCCGCATTTTCAGGCCCTCTTCGTAGTAAAGATTGAGCAGTTGCCGGTCTAGCTCGGGCAGGCTGTAGATGGCTTGTGCGAGGGCTTGGCGCAGTGCGGCGCGCTCCAGCACCACCAAGGGGTCCGAGTTGGTGTCGGCGCATTGCGCCAGAAAATTCTGAGGGTCATCTTCGTCGACCAAATCGTCGATCGAAATCAATGTATACCCGTGGGCTTCCTGAAGCAGGTGCTGGTAGTCGCCAATCGGCATGCACAGCGCGTCGGCCACTTCACTTTCCAGCGGCACACGGCCCAGGATGTGCCCGAGTCGCTGCAACACCGATTCGACCTGGCGCATGTTTTTGCGCACCATTCGACTGGCCGGATCGCTGGCACGCAAGCCATCAATCATGGCACCGCGAGCGCGCTGGACGACATAGTTATGGAACTCGGCACCGGTTGCTGCCTTGCTGGTGCGCAAAATGGCATCTATCAATCCCATCATGCCGTCCTGGACCAGGTCATCACGTTCGACGTTGGCAGGCATGCCCCGGACCAATTTTCGGGCGATGTTCTCCACCAACGGCGTGTGTAGTTCGATCAGCCGCTGGTTTTCGGGGTCACTGAGAGACGGTACGGGTTTCATCTGTGGCGTGGGTAAGCGCAGATGGTACGACACGCCAATGATGTCCAATCCAGCTAAAAGACCGGTGTATTGCAAAGGATAATTGCGCTATATGGACATCATTACCGCCCTCTTTGACTTTATTTTGCACGTGGACAAACACCTGGAGTTGTTTATTCAAAGTTACGGCGCATGGGTTTATGCGCTGCTGTTTTTGATCATTTTTGTTGAAACCGGTGTGGTCGTCATGCCCTTCTTGCCGGGGGATTCGCTGTTGTTTGTGGTGGGGGCGATGTGTGGCGTGGGCTTGATGAGTTACCCCTTGTCGGTGGCCTTGCTGCTGACTGCCGCCATTTTGGGCAACCAGTCCAACTACACCATCGGGCATTACTTTGGGCCCCGGGTGTTCAAGTGGGACGACTCACGCTGGTTCAATAAAAAGGCGTTTGACCAGGCTCATGCGTTTTATGAAAAATATGGCGGCATCACCATCGTTGCCGCCCGGTTTATGCCGTTTTTGCGCACCTTTGCGCCGTTTGTGGCTGGTGTGGCGCAGATGACGCGCAGCCGTTTCACCCTGTTTGACGTGGTGGGTGGCACCTTATGGGTGGGGGGCATCGTGACGGTGGGGTATTTCTTTGGCAACATTGCGTGGGTCAAGCTGCATCTGGACAAAATCATCTGGTCCATGATCCTGGTCCCTGGCTTGCTGGTGTTATTGGGTGCCTGGAAAAGTCGCCGCAAAGCGGTCCAGTGAGTTCACTGGATCACTATTTTTTAGATAGCGCTCTGCACACTATAAATAAGGGATACAGGCCTGAATGGCTATGCACCCGTCTTCAAAAACAAATCCTGATCCGGTGCAAAGTTGCCATGTAAGGGCATCAGCGCACCACCCAGGGCGCGGGCATCCGGTCCGACCATACCAGCCACCACATTCGCGCTCCACAGGCCTTCCCAGTTGTAGCGTTGCAGGGCGGCCTGGGTGG
>CAIOAQ010000248.1 GCA_903856025.1 uncultured beta proteobacterium | reverse complement strand
CTACCCCATTTGGAACGGTGAGGGCAAATGGCGACTGTTTAATCTGGCACGTCGTGATAGTACGGGGAATGGGCCAACAATCCCGATTGGTGACGTAGGTCTATTCCAGACTGAGAACAAAAAGTTTGTAGCGCTGATGTGGATCAGCGCTACTTTGGCTGGAGGCAATGCTGTTGGTTTGGCGAACCATGTAAGCGTGACGACATGCTCTACAAGGCCAATATTGGCAAGTCCATTTGGGAAGACAACTGTGTAACGATCAACCACATCAGTGCTTACGAGAACAATCCAGGCGGGAAGAATGCGGAGTTGTACGCGTTGTTTGTTGATCAAGGTGTCAGCCCACCGCCCACGATCCTTCAGATCAGGTTCACTCGAAATGGAATCCACGGGAATTTTCTCAATATCACCTTATCAGTGAATCCGGAAGTTATGGGATTCGCAAGAGAGACAGAGGCTTCTTGGGGGAGAAATCCTTGGAATAAGACGATGTCATTTAAAGATCCCGCAAAGAAACAATTTATTGATGCTCTTGGTGTGTGGGCTCTTCAATTTGCCAAGCAAATGGATGCTGCATTGGATAAAAAAGCGGATGCGTTCGCTGCTATTCCAACCTGGAGGTCAGTGCTGAAAGAGATTCCGACTCAGAAACCAGAGTCCATTAAGTCAGCAGTGTCCTTGGATTAAAGAAGACTTAAAGGGGCCAGGCTCGAATTAAATGGGTTCCCCGATCCAGCCCACCCTTGAAACTTGCCGCTGACAGGGCATACATGTGGTGACCGGGTGATGCTGCCGTCCATGTTTCAACCAGCAACCGGCTCCCCCGCCTCGTCTGCCAGCAAGTGCCCTCGATTGAACTGCTCCAGGTGTTGGCGCACGCCCTGAAATACGGTGTGCGCCAATTCCACTGGGAAATCGGCTGGCAAGCGTTGCTCAACGGTGGTCAGCGCCGCGTCCAGGCGGTGCGTCATGTCAAGCATGGCATCCCAGGCGCCGTCTACGCCGCTGCGCTGGGCCAGCGCTTTCCAGTGGCGGTACTGGATTTCTGAGAGTTTGTAGTGTGCCGACTTGCCACGCACGGCCATGGCCAACTTGGTTTTCTTGTACTGCAGGGCGTGCGGGCCGGTGCCAATCAGTGGCCATGCCGAGAGCACGTCGTACAAGGGTGTCATCCGGTAGCGGCCACCGGGCAGCACAAACAATGAGAAGTTCTTGGCATGCCCGTCGATGGCCGCCAGAAACCAGAACAGCAGTTGGGCGCACAAGAAGTTTCGCCCGTCTTCATGGAACGCCTCGCCGCCTTTGAGCACCGCCAGGCAGGCCTCGATGCTGGGGCCACCCTTTTGCTCGTACTTCTGGTCGCTGGCAACACCTTTGGCCTGGCAAAAGTCCTCCTGGGGCAGCCGGGCAATCCAGCCTTGCGGGTGCCAGCTTCGGTCAAAGCGTTTGACCACCAGCGCCCGCCGTGCGCCAAAGTCCTGAATCTGGCACTCCGCCGCTGGCAAACCAAGCTCTCTCACAATTTGGTTGCAAAGCCATTCGTTCTCGACGGATAGCCGAAGGTCCAGGTTGCGCCCGGTGGTGATCCCGATGGGCGGCTTGAGGATGTGGGTGGTGGGCGTGGCCCCCAGGGGGCGACACCATTGACCGTTCAATTGAAGCAGTGCCGTTTTTTCCTGCGCACCGGCAATGGACAGGCGTAAATCCTCTTCATCATCCTGCGCCCCCACGCCGACCTGGGAGCCCAAGGCACCCAGATGCTTCTCAATTTGTTCGGATGTGAGCGCCTCATACTTGAGTTGGTCAAAGCCTTCTGGAGTCGCATCGGGCGGCAGCAACTGCACCGCGCCGACGCAGTCCCGGCCCACCGCTTGCAGCAGCGCAAACACGTCCGTGCCTTTGGTGCGAAAGCGCTCACTGATGCGCTTGCGAATGCCATCGCTGTCAGGCAGCAGGTTGTCAAAGTAGTTGCGGACCACGTCGCCTTCCAGCCGGTTGTCTGCCGTGAAGGGGAGCGACAGGGAAAGCGGACGGTTGCGCTCAGAGGCCCGCCAGGACGGTGTGTAGTCCAGCCGGTGGTAGCCAGTGCGCCCCACGCTCCAGGTGCCCACCAGTTCACCATTCATCCAGATGGAAAGCGCGTCCATTACCACGCTCCTTGAGAGCCGGTGCCGGGGATATTGGGCTGCGGTGAGGTGTCGCCAGCCGGGGGCTGCGTATCACGCAAAACCAGATCGACACCCAAAACCTTCAGAATTTCCAGAAGTTGCCCGGTACTCACCGCTGCAGGGTTGCGCTCAATCGCCGCGATGCGGGACTGGGTCACCCCAAGTTTGAGGGCAAGGTCTGCCTGACTCAGCTGGCGCACTTTGCGCAGGGAGCGCAGCTGAGGCGCGAGCTGGTCCGAAATGGAGATGAGATAGTCCATGGAAAAATATCACCTTTGAATAATATTGTCAGAATATCACTCAAAGATGATAACGTCAACAAATCATTTAAAGATGATAATTTGTGGGTATGGCGTTCACGTGAAACACCGCGGTCCCGCTAAATGGATCTTCGTGGCAAACGGGTGAAGATGGCACGCTCTGACGGGCCTTGTGCGCTTTAGGGCTGCCGTTTGGCGTAGCGCTGCGCCAGCACGGCGCACACCATCAACTGGATTTGGTGAAAGATCATCACCGGCAGCAGCATCACGCCCACGCTGTGTGCCGCAAACAGCACCTTGGCCAGGGGCACGCCACTGGCCAGGCTTTTCTTGGAGCCGCAAAAGACGATGGTGATTTCGTCTTCTTTGGCAAAGCCCAGGGCGCGGCTGCTCCAGGTGGTTGCGCTCAGCGACAGGGCCAGCAGCAGGCAGCAGGCCGCCACCAGGCTCAGCAGCACCGGCAGCGGCACCTGTTTCCACAGCCCTTCGATCACCGCGGCGCTGAAGGCGGTGTAGACCACCAGCAGGATGGAGCCTTGGTCGACCAACTTCAATGCGCTGGCATGGCGTTTCACAAAGCCGCCAATCCAGGGCTGCAACAGTTGCCCAGCCACAAAGGGCAGCATCAGTTGCTGCATGATGTGGAGCACCGCGTCCAGCGCATTGGAGCCTGGCATGCCGCCCGCTGCCACCAGCCAGCCTACCAACAGCGGTGTGATGAACACGCCGATCAGGCTGGAGGCCGAGGCGCTGCACACCGCTGCGGACACATTGCCCCGCGCCATGGCGGTGAACGCAATCGCCGACTGCACCGTGGCCGGCAAGGTGCATAAAAACAGCATGCCCACGGCCAGGTCGGGTGTCAGCATGACCGAGAACAAGGGCTTGAGCAGCAGGCCCAGGATGGGAAACAGCACAAACGTGCAGGTCAGCACCAGCAGATGCAGTCGCCAGTGGCCCAGGCCCTGCACCACCGTCGTGCGCGACAGCTTGGCCCCGTGCAAGAAGAACAGCAGCGCAATCGCTGCGGTGGTGAGCCACTCAAAACCCTGCGCGGTACGGCCCTGAACCGGCCACAGACTGGCCAGGGTGACGGCGGTCAACAGGGCCAGGGTGAAGTTGTCGGGGAGAAAACGGGGACGCTTCATGTTCAGCGTGGACCTTGCAGTTCGCGCTCAATCTGCTCAATGCTGGGCAGGCTGGTTTGCAGTTCGGCTGGCAAGGATTCGAGCAACTTGAATTCGGCAATGCCCATGGGCTGAGCCTTGTCGCGCAGCGCGTATTCGGCCACCACTTTGTTTTTGCTTTTGCACAGCAGCAGACCGATGGTGGGGGCATCTTGCGGGTGTTTGATCTGGGCATCCACTGCCGTGAGGTAAAAGCCCAACTGGCCCAGGTGCTCGGGCTTGAATTTGCCGCCTTTGAGTTCGATCACCACATAGCAGCGCAGCTTGAGGTGGTAGAACAGCAGGTCGATGAAGAACTCGTCGCCGCCGACATCCAGCAAAACCTGCCGCCCGACGAACGCAAAGCCCGCGCCCAGCTCCAGCAGGAATTCGGTGACATGTTTGACCAAGGCGTTTTCAATTTCTCGCTCTTGTGCATCGTCGGTCAGGCCGAGAAAGTCGAAACGATAAGGGTCTTTCAGCGACTCGCGAGCCAGATCGGACTGCGGCTTGGGCAGGTTGGTCGTGAAGTTGGTGACTGCCGTGCCGCTGCGTTCCAGCAAGCGGGTTTCGATCTGCATCACCAGAATATTGCGCGACCAGTTGTGTTCTATGGCTTTGGCTGCATACCAGCGGCGGGTCTCGAGGCCGGGCAATTTGTCCAGCAGGGCCAACTGGTGATACCAGGGTAATTGTGCAAGCACCTCTTGCACAAATTCCTCATCCGGCCAGGCTTGGGCAAAAGCGCGCATGTATTTGAGGTTGCGGGGCGAAAACCCCTTCATCTCAGGAAAGGCGGCGCGTAAATCATGCGCCAGCCGTTCGATCACCTTGGCACCCCAGCCTTGCACACTTTGCCGCGTCAGAATGTCGCGCCCAATTTGCCAGTACAGCAGCACCAGTTCCCGGTTGACCGCCAGTGTGGCGCGCTGCTGGGCGGTGTGGATGCGGCTTTTGAGGTCGGCCAACCAGTTGGCATAGCCCTCTGGGGGCGGGGTCAGGCTGACGGGGCTATCGCTCATGGTCTACGCTCCCTTGTACCGGCTGGATGCCAGCCAGTTCTCAGTGAATCCGCATGCCCGGCTTGGCCCCGGCAAACGGCTCCAGCACGTAAATGCCGGGTTCTGCTTTTTCGTCGGCATGGCTGGCGGCCAGCACCATGCCTTCAGATACACCAAACTTCATTTTGCGCGGGGCCAGGTTGGCCACCAGCACGGTGAGTTTGCCCACCAGTTGTTCGGGCTGGTACATGCTGGCAATGCCCGAAAAGACGTTGCGGGTTTTGGGCTGACCGGCTTCGTCCAGCTCCCCTGCATCCAGCGTCAGTTGCAGCAGCTTGGTGGAGCCTGCCACGGCCTGACAGCTGAGGATTTTGGCGATGCGCAGGTCGATTTTGGCAAAGTCGTCGATTTGAATCGTGGGCGCAATGGCCTCGCCGCCGGGTGCTGTCGGGTCGACCGGCGTGGCGGTGGGAGCGGTTTTCTTGGATGCTACTTTTTCTGTAGCTACTTGCGCAGGTTCTACGGTGGCTGGAACCTCAAACAATGCATCAAGTTGCTTTACATCCACACGTTGCATCAGGTGCTGGTAGGTGCCAATGACGTGGCCTGCGGTCAGCGGATCAACGATGTTGGTAAAGCTCAAGGGTTCAATTTGCAGGAAGGTCTCCACCTGCGCGGCCAATTCGGGCAGCACCGGTTTCAGATAGCAGGTGAGGATGCGGAAAGCCTTGATGCACACGGTGCACACGTCTTGCAGGCGCGCCTCTTGGTCTGGTTTTTTGGCCAGGTCCCAGGGTTTGTTGGCATCCACATAGGCATTCACGCGGTCCGCCAGCAGCATGGTTTCCTTCAAGGCTTTAGCGTATTCGCGGGCTTCATACAGCTGTTCGATGGGAGTGTGCTCAATGCGCAACTGGTGCAGCAGCGCCGCGCCGTCTTCAGAGACATGCCCCAACTTGCCTTCAAAGCGCTTGGTCAAAAATCCGGCGGCGCGGCTGGCGATGTTGACAAATTTGCCAATCAAATCGCTGTTGACGCGGGCCATGAAGTCGTCGGCATTGAAGTCGATGTCTTCGTTGCGGGCGGAAAGTTTGGCGGCCAGGTAGTAGCGCAGCCATTCCGGGTTCATGCCCAGGCTCAGGTATTTCAGCGGGTCCAGGCCAGTGCCGCGGCTTTTGCTCATTTTTTCGCCGTTGTTCACCGTCAAAAAGCCGTGTACGAAGATGTTGTCAGGTGTCTTGCGGCCGCTGAAATGCAGCGTGGCGGGCCAGAACAGCGTGTGGAAGGTGACGATGTCCTTGCCGATGAAGTGGTATTGCTCCAAGTCCGGGTTGGCCATGTAGGCATCGTAATCCTGGTCCCGTTTGTTCAGCAGGTTCTTCAGCGATGCCAGGTAGCCGATGGGTGCGTCCAGCCAGACGTAAAAGTACTTGCCCGGCGCGTCGGGTATTTCAATGCCAAAGTACGGCGCGTCCCGGCTAATGTCCCAGTCGCCCAGGCCTTCGCTTTTGCTGCCGTCGGGGTTGGTGCGGATGCTGAACCATTCCTTGATCTTGTTGGCTACTTCGGGTTGCAGTTTGCCGTCTTGCGTCCAGTTTTCGAGGAACGCCACGCAGCGTGGGTCGGAGAGTTTGAAAAAGTAGTGCTCGGAGCTTTTCAGTTCAGGTTTGGCACCCGACAGGGCAGAAAACGGGTTGATCAGGTCGGTAGGGGCATAAACCGCTCCACAGTTCTCGCAGTTGTCGCCGTACTGGTCCTTTGCATGGCACTTGGGGCATTCGCCTTTGATGAAGCGGTCCGGCAGGAACATGTTTTTCTGGGGGTCGAAAAACTGCTCAATCGTGCGGACCTCAATCAGCGAGCCGTCTTTGTTGTCACGCAGGTCGCGGTAGATTTGCCGTGCCAACTCATGATTTTCAGGGGCATCGGTGCTGTGCCAGTTATCGAACCCGATGTGGAAACCGTCCAGATAAGGCTTGCGCCCAGCGGCAATGCGGGCGACAAACTGCTGCGGGGTGATGCCCGCCTTTTCGGCGGCGATCATGATTGGCGCACCGTGGGTGTCGTCGGCGCACACAAAATCCACCGCATGGCCCATCATCTTCTGATAACGCACCCAGATGTCGGCCTGGATGTATTCCATGATGTGGCCGATGTGGAAATTGCCGTTGGCGTAGGGCAGGGCGGTGGTGACGAAGAGTTGGCGTGGCATGGGCAACCTAAAACCTTGTGGGAAAGACCGCAGCCACACGCGGTGAGCCAGCTCTGTCCCAACTGATTGATGAAAGAGCCGCGATTTTAGTCGGGGCAAAAAAAAGACGCGTAAGCCGCATGGCTTGCCGCGTCTGGCGTTCAACCGTTGCGTGAATCAGGCTGCGGGAGCGCCCAGCAAGGTTTGCAGCTCACCACTCTCGTACATCTCCATCATGATGTCTGAGCCGCCAATGAACTCGCCTTTCAGGTAGAACTGGGGAATAGTGGGCCAGTTGCTGTATTCCTTGATGCCTGTACGAATGGCATCGTCTTCAAGGATATTGACAGTTTTGATGGCTTTGGCGTCGATGCCGCAAGCCTTCAAGATTTGCACGGCGCGGCCGGAAAAGCCGCACTGTGGAAAGCTGGCGGTGCCTTTCATGAACAGCAAAATGTCGTTTTGCTTGACCAGGTCGTCGATGCGTTGTTGTACGTCGCTCATGCGGAGTTTCCTTTATTAAAACAAGGCGGATTATTTCATCTTCCCAGCCTCAACGGGGTGTGACCCTGATGAGGCCAGGGTGAATCAGTAATGTGGCGGCAAATCGTCACGCAGGTTGCGCACCGGTGCCGGACCAGCGTCCGGCGCTTGCTGACGCAGCCAGCGCAGTTCCTGCATCAGCAGGTCAATTTGATCCTGCTGGCGGGTGACGATCTGGTCGAGCTTGTCCACCAGGTCTTCTGTGAAGCTGGCCTTGATCTCCAGGTTGGTGATTCGTTCACTCAGGTCATCGGCGGGCAAGTGGTTGGATGTGGGCATGTGTTTAATTATTTTCCAGCGGAAGCCAGACTGTAACGGCTGTGCCTTGCACGGGAGCATTTTGGAAAAATAGAGCTCATACCATTTTCAGCACCGGTTGGGTGTAAAGTCTTGGGTGACTCACAAATTCAATCGAAGCGCGTGTTCTGAATGAACGCACCTTCGAATGCATTGCCAGCGGTGGACAGAGCTTGATATGGATCTAAGGAGCAAAGGACGTAATTAGTCGGTTCTCTATGCACACTCATAACGACTTGCGCGATTCCAATGGTTCACCTGAGCAACGACTCCATGATCGAATGGATGCATTGTTGAAATCGGAAGCCCTTCACCGCACGCTTTTTGAGACATCCACCGATGCCGTGCTGATTCTTGATCAGCATGGTTTTATCGACTGCAATCCGTCCACCGTGCGCGTATTTGGCGCTTTAAGTCGTGAAGATGTCCTGTCGAAGCGTCCCTGTGCACTTTTCCCCGATGTCCAAAGTGCTGGGGAAGATTCGATGCTTGCTGCGAATCTCTACATCGAACAAGCCATCCAGGACGGCAGCGCTGCATTTGAATGGACTTGCCGGCGCATGGATACCGGCGCGCCCTTTTTCTCCAAAGTGCTTCTGAGCCGGATGGAAATAGACGGGGAGATACTGGTTCAGGCCTGTGTTCGCGACATCAGTGAGCGCAAAGCCATTGAGGAGTCCCTTGAAGAAACTCGGGAAAAATACCGAGGCCTGAGCGAGGCGGCCTTTGAATCCATTTTCATTTCGGAACGGGGCAAATGCCTTGAGCAAAACACCCGCGCGGAGGAAATGTTTGGATACACCGCAGAGGAAGCCGTCGGTCGCATGGGGACGGAGTGGATCGTGCCGCAGGATCGGGAGCGGGTCATGAACCACATGATTTCAGGCTACGAACTGCCCTATGAAGTCACCGGGTTGCGCAAGGACGGCAGCACGTTCCCGGCCATCATTCGCGGCAAGATGATGCATTACAAAGGCAGACTGGTTCGGGTGACGGCGATGGGAGATATCACCGAGCAAAAGCTTGCCGAAGTCAAATTGATTGACAGTGAAGCAAATTTGCGAGCCATCTTTGAGGCTGAACCCGAGTGCATCAAGATTGTGGATGCACAAGGGCGGCTGTCCCAGATGAACCCGGCCGGACTGGCCATGATTGAGGCTGACTCCCTCGAGCAGGTCGCCGGGCATGCGGTAACGGAGCTGATCGCTCCCGAGTACCGGGAACGCTTTGAGAACATGCATCGGCGGGTCATCGGCGGAGAATCAATGCAGCTGGAGTTTGAGGTCGTCGGCCTCAAAGGCAGCAGACGGTGGATGCAAACCCATGCCGTTCCTATGCAAGATCGTGGTCAGTGGGTGCAACTTGCCGTCACCTGCGATGTCACCTCGCGCAAGCAAGCTGAAGAAGCCCAGCGTATTGCCGCCACCGCGTTCGAGTCTCTTCAGGGCATGATCATCACCGATGACCAGCGCATTGTGCTGAAAGTCAACAAGGCATTCACCGACATCACCGGATACTCTTCTGAGGAGGCCGTAGGTCTTCCGCCACGCCTGCTGACTTCGGCATTGCAGGACTCTGTCTTCTATACCGCCATGAACGAAAGTCTGGCGCGCGATGGCACTTGGCAGGGTGAAATCGTGAATCAGCGGAAAAACGGGGAAATCTTCCCCGAATGGCTCAACATCACCACCGTCAAGGATGATGCCGGGCACGTCAGTCACTACGTGGCCATATTCACCGACATCAGTGACCGCAAGTTGGCTGCGGATCAGATCGAGAACCTGGCCTTCTATGACCCACTGACCAGATTGCCGAACCGCCGCCTTCTACTGAACCGGCTTGAACAGGTGTTGACAGCCAGCGCCCGCCATTTCAGACGGAATGCGCTGCTGTTCGTTGACTTGGACAACTTCAAGACCCTGAATGACTCGTTGGGCCATGACCAAGGGGATATCTTGCTGGAGCAGGTCGCCCAACGTTTGACAGCTTGCATCCGTGAAGGCGACACGGTGGCGCGCTGGGGTGGCGATGAATTCATCGTCATGTTGGATGACCTCAGCAAGGACGATCTGGAAGCCGCGACACAGGCCGAAGTTGTGAGTGAAAAAATTCTAAGCTCGCTCAATCAACCCTATCGCCTCCTGGACAACGACCACCACAGCTCGCCGAGCATCGGCATCACGATTTTTGGAGGGCAGCCACAAGAGCAGGTTTCTGAACCCCTCAAACGTGCAGAACTTGCCATGTACCAAGCCAAGGCCGCTGGGCGAAATACTGCTCGTTTTTTTGAGCCACAGATGCAAGCCAAGGTCACCGCGCGCGCCGCCATGGAACTGGCGATGCGTGAGTCACTGCTCAAAGGCGATTTCCGGCTTTACTACCAGCCGCAGGTGGTGGGTGAAGGAAGAATGACAGGGGCTGAGGCGCTGGTGCGGTGGCAACATCCCCAGAAAGGCTTGGTTTCCCCTGGCGATTTCATTACCTTGGCCGAGGAATCCGGGCTGATCTTGCCGCTGGGTCAATGGGTCATGGAAGCCGCTTGTGCTCAATTGGCCAAATGGGCCACTTGCGCAGATATGGCACACCTGACGGTGGCGGTGAATGTCAGCGCCCGCCAGTTCCACCACAAGGACTTTGTAAGCAATGTGCTTGCGACGCTTCATCGCACGGCTGCCAACCCCAGGAACCTCAAGTTGGAACTGACAGAGAGTCTGCTGGTTGAGGATGTTGAGGGCATCATTGCCAAAATGGCTGCGCTAAGGGCTTACGGGGTTGGTTTCTCCCTGGATGACTTTGGAACAGGCTATTCGTCCCTGTCCTACCTGAAGCGACTTCCTTTGGATCAGCTGAAAATTGACCAGAGCTTTGTGCGGAACATTCTGAACGATCCAAACGATGCCGCCATTGCCAAGATGGTCATTGCATTGGCCGACAGCTTGGGCTTGATGGTCATCGCGGAGGGCGTGGAGATCGAAGCCCAGAGAGATTTTCTCGCGCGTCAGGGGTGCCACGCTTACCAAGGCTACCTTTTTAGTCGTCCCTTGCCAATTGACGTGTTTGAAGTATTCGTCCGGTCCGGGGCTCAGGCTTAGTCTTGTGGTTTCTGGCCGCCGCTGCAACGCGCTATGCCTGCCAAATCCTGACGTGAGTTGACATCGATGAATCCTTGAGCCAGAAGCAAGGCGCGCACCGATTCGGCTTGATCGTAGCCATGCTCCAGCAGCAGCCAGCCACCCAGTTGGAGGTGTGCGGTGGCATCCCGGACGATGACGCGAATGTCATCGAGCCCATCGGTGCCACTGGTCAGCGCCTGTTGAGGCTCGAATGCGAGTGCGCTGAGGTGGCTGTCGTGCTGCGCAATGTATGGTGGGTTCGAAACAATGCAGTCAAACAGCGTCGTATTGGCATGCAGCGCGGACAGCCAGGCCCCTTGGCTGAACTGGATGTTAAGCCCTAGTCGCCGTGCGTTGGAGTCAGCCACCACCAAGGCATCATGGCTCATGTCGGTGGCATAGACCGACAGCGCCGGGCGTGCGGCTTTGAGGGACAACCCGATGGCACCACTGCCGGTGCCCAGATCCAGCACCGACGCCTCGCCTTGGGGCAACACCGCCAGCGCCCAGTCCACCAGGGTTTCGGTGTCAGGTCGGGGCACCAGCACCCGCGCATCGACCTGCAAATCCAGGCCAAAAAATTCCTTGTGACCTGTCAAATAGGCCAGCGGTTCGCCAAGCAGACGGCGTTGGACCAGCGACTGCAGGGTGGCAGCGTGCTCTGCGCCGAGCACATCGGTGTCGTGTGCCAACAACCAGCCGCGCTGGTGCTCAGGCTGACCCAGCACATGCAGCAGCAACAGCTGGGCATCGAGCCGATCCAGCCCTGCAGTTTGCAGGCTGGCCAGCGTCTGGGCGAGGGTGGACGCAGACATTAAAGTGATACCAAGTGGTGAGGAACCATTCGCGGGACATTCGCCTGTAAACCTGTAGCTGGCATGGTTGCTATATAAACAGTAGCATGTTGCGCAATATCCACGAGGGTTAGAGTCCAGTTTTTCATAAAAACTCAGGCGTTGAGTTCCAGTGCGGCCAGCTGTGCCGCTGCTTCATGGGCCTGAAGCGCATGGACCACATCGTCCAGATCACCTTCCATGATCGTCAACAACTTGTACAGGGTGAGGTTGATGCGGTGGTCGGTCAGACGGCCTTGCGGAAAGTTGTAGGTGCGGATGCGGTCGCTGCGGTCGCCACTGCCGACCAGGCTCTTGCGCTCGGCTGCATCTTTGGCGGCACGCTCCGAACGGTCCTTTTCATGGATACGGGCGGTTAACACCTTCAAGGCCTGGGCTTTGTTGCTGTGCTGGCTGCGTCCGTCCTGACATTCGGCCACGATGCCAGTGGGCAAGTGGGTGATGCGCACCGCAGAGTCGGTCTTGTTGATGTGTTGGCCACCGGCCCCGCTGGCGCGGTAGGTGTCAATGCGCAGGTCAGACGGGTTGATCTTGATGGCTTCGGCCTCGTCGGGTTCGGGCAACACCGCCACGGTGGCGGCGCTGGTGTGAATACGGCCCTGGGTTTCCGTGACGGGCACACGCTGTACGCGGTGGCCACCGGACTCGAACTTGAGCGCGCCGTAGACGCTGTCACCTTCGATGCGCAGCACCACTTCCTTGTAGCCGCCGAGTTCGCTGGCCGATTCGCTGATGATCTCGTGTTTCCAGCCCTTGCGATCGCAAAAACGCAGGTACATGCGCGCCAGGTCGGCGGCAAACAGGGCAGATTCGTCACCGCCGGTGCCCGCGCGGATTTCCACAAACGCCGGGCGCGCATCGTCCGGGTCTTTGGGCAGCAACATGCGTTGCAGTTCGGCTTCCACCTGCGCCAATTCGGCCGACGCGGTGTTGATTTCGTCCTGTGCCATCTCTGCCATGTCGGCATCGTCGGCTGAGGTTTTGAGCAGGTCCTGGGCGGCGTTCAGATCCGCTTCGCGCTGCTGGTAGCGCAGCCAGCGCCCCGCGACCGCAGCCACATCCGTGTGTTCGCGCGACAGCTTCAGGAATTGTTCCATGTCGCTCATGATGTCTTGACGTGACATCAGGAATTCGAGCTCTCCAAGGCGGTCGGCGTAGCGGGCGAGTTGTTGGCGCAAAAATGGTTTCATGACAGGTGCTGCAAAAAAATGGTGTTCCGAACCGGCAAGGTCAGTTCAGGTTTGAAGCGATGCACACCAGCGGTGTGACCGCGAGCAGGAGCTGCGCTAACGCTCTTTGCGCAGGAAGAAGTGGTGCGCCGCGTCGGACGCGCGTTCACGGCTGGCGGTGTCGCCACCGCGCAGTTCGGCCATCGCGCCGTGCAGCATTTTTTGCGTCAGGCCTTTGCTTAAGGCCTCCAGCACCGTGTCCACATCGGTGCCTTTTGCCAGCAATTTGCGGGCGCGGGCGATTTCAGCCGCACGCCATTCGTCGGCTTGCGCGTTGAGCTGCTGGATCAGGGGAACAGTGGCGCGTTGCTCGATCCAGTGCAAAAAGCTTTGCACGCCGGCGTCCACAATGGCTTCAGCCTGCGTGACGGCCGCCTGGCGGTTGGCTTGGGCGGTTTGCACCACACCGGCCAGGTCATCCACGGTGTACAGGTAGACGTCTTCCAGCGACTTGACTTCGATTTCAATGTCACGCGGCACGGCCAGATCGACCATGAACATGGGACGGCGGCGGCGCTGCTTCAGGGCGCGTTCGACCGCGCCAAGCCCAATCAACGGCAAGGTGCTGGCGGTGCAGCTCACCACCGCATCAAATTCGTGCAAACGGTCGGGCAGGTCGGCCAAACGCATCACTTCGGCGCCAAATTGGGCAGCTAATGCCTCGCCATTGGCCAGTGTGCGGTTGGCAATGGTGATACTTTTGGGGCTCTTGGCGGCGAAGTGGGTGGCGCACAGCTCAATCATTTCGCCCGCACCGACAAACAACACCCGGATGTCGTTCAAATTTTCAAACAGCTGCCCGGCCAAGCGAACGGCGGCAGCGGCCATGCTGATGGAATGTGCGCCAATTTCTGTGGAACTGCGGACTTCTTTGGCCACGGCAAAGGAGCGTTGAAACAGCTGACTGAGCGTGTTGCCCATGGAGCCGGCTGCTTCTGCGGCACGAATCGCGTTTTTGATCTGGCCCAGAATTTGGGTTTCGCCCAGCACCATCGAATCCAGTCCACTGGCCACACGAAACGCGTGGCGGGCGGCAAAGCCGTCGCTCATGGTGTAGGAGTGGGCCCGCAGCAGTTCGGGGGAGACATCGCCGGTTTTGGCCAGCCAGGTCAGCGTGTGTTCCAGTTGGGGAAGTTCGCCTGCACAATAGATTTCGGTGCGGTTGCAAGTAGAGATCAGCGCCGCCTCGGGCTGACGGTTCAGCGACTGGCGCAAGGCGTGCAAAGTGGGCTCGATTTGGTCGATGGCGAACGCAAACCGACCGCGCAAATCGAGCGGTGCGGTTTTGTGATTAATGCCTAATGCCCAAACTGCCATGTGTGAATTATAAAATCACTGGGGTGGTGCTTTGACACACATCATTTTTTTCACCTTTTTGGGGCTGTAGATGGAACCTGTGGCGCTGCTCAACCATGGTTTGAACTTTGTCGCCCCGGCGCTCTGGATGGCCTTGTTGATGCCGGTATTGAGCCGGATTGTCTTAAGAAATTGGCGTTCTGCCCGCGCATTTACTGCGCAGATAGCTATTCATTTGATAGTGTGTGTTGGGGCACTGATCGTCGGTTTGTCGATCTTCGGCCACGATGGCAAGATGCTGACCTACCTCGTCATGGTGATATTGAGTGCGAGCACCCAGTGGTTTTTAGTCAAAGGCTGGAGGGGCTGAACAGGTCCACCCGGTCGGTGATGACGCCGTCCAGACCCATGCCCAACAGTTTGTGAGCTGTTTCGGCGCTGTTGACGGTGTAGCTCAGGGTGCGCAGACCAGCGCTTTTAGCTTGCTTCAGGCTGGAGTCGTTCCACAGGGCCTGGTCGCAGATCACCGCCACACAGTCCAGCCGCAACGCGGTTTCCAGCCAGCCGGGTGACAGGGTGTCGAGCAACAGGCCGCGTGGCAGCTCGGGATGGGCTTGTTGGGCCGCTTCCAGAGAGGTGATGTCGAAAGAACTCAGCAAGGGCGGGACGCGGGTGCCGTGCCACAGCCGCGCGGCGTGGCGCGCCACCGCTTCGCCGGTGTGAAACTCTTCGCCCGGCGTGGCCTTGATTTCGATGTTCAAAAAAAAGTCATTTTTCAGACAAAACCGGGCGATGGCTTCGAAGGTAGGCAAGGGCTCTCCGGCGAATGTGCGTGTATGCCAGCTGCCTGCGTCCAATAGCGACAAGGTGCTCCAGGGGTGCTCACCGCCCACCGTGCTCAAGCCACGTCCGAGCGCTTGCACGGCATTGGTGGTGCGCTCCAGTGTGGCATCGTGCATCAGAAAGGGGATGCCGTCCGCACTGAGTTTGACATCGCATTCGAACATTCGGTAGCCATAAGCGGCCCCGGTTCGGAAGGCTGCCAGCGTGTTCTCGGGTGCGAGCTTGCCGGCACCGCGGTGGGCAATCCAGCGGGGGTAGGGCCAATGGTCGTGTGTGACTGGTTTCATGGGTGCTCCGCTCTTCTTTTGCCAGTATGGCGCTCAAACTGGTGGGTTTTGTCTGCTCGGGGTGTGACGTGAATGGTGCTGCCCAAGGCAGGCACCGTGTGGGATTCTTCGGTGCGGATGATGACCAGTTCGTCACCCGCGCCATGCGCCCAACGACCGTACACCAAGCGCTCGGCTCCCAGCATTTCGACGGCTTCCACGCGCAATGCCCAGCCGTTGGGGGTGATGTCCAGGTGCTCGGGGCGGATGCCAATGAGGGTGTCGGGTGGCGCATCGGGGGCATTTTTCAGCAAGTTCATGGGCGGCGAACCTATAAAACTGGCCACAAAAGTGGTGGCCGGCCGGTTGTAGACCTCTTCAGGGGTGCCAAACTGCTCCATGACACCGCCGTTCATGACGATCATGCGCTGTGCCAGTGTCATGGCTTCGACTTGGTCGTGGGTGACAAACAGGCTGGTGATGCCGAGTTCGCGGTGTAGTTTCTGGATTTCCAGCCGGGTCTGGGCGCGCAGCTTGGCATCCAGGTTGCTCAGCGGTTCATCAAACAAAAACACCTGCGGCTGGCGCACGATGGCGCGTCCCATGGCCACACGCTGGCGCTGACCGCCCGAGAGTTCGCGTGGCTTGCGGTGCAGGAAGGGGCCAATCTCCAGAATTTTGGCGGCCTTGTCGACCCGTGCTTTGATCTCGTCCGTGGGCACTTTGGCAATCTTCAAGCCGTAGGCCATGTTCTCGAAGACGCTCATGTGCGGGTATAGCGCGTAGTTCTGGAACACCATGGCGATGTCGCGTTCGGCGGGTTCCAGGTCGTTGACGACACGCGGGCCAATCGAAATTTCTCCTTCGCTGACTTCTTCCAGCCCTGCGACCATGCGCAGCAGCGTAGATTTGCCGCAGCCCGAGGGCCCGACGATGACGATGAATTCACCGTCCTTGATTTGCGCATTGACACCGTGGATGACCTGGTTGGCGGTCTTGCCAGTGCCGTAGCGTTTGACGACGTTTTTGAGTTCGATGGAGGCCATATTTTTATAAGTTGAGGACAGAGCTGGCTCGCCGCGCGTAGCTGCGGTCGGTCCCGCAAGGTTTCAGGATGTTATTTTTCCGTGTCCACCAGGCCTTTGACGAACCATTTTTGCATCAGGATCACCACCATGGCTGGCGGCAGCATGGCCAGCAGGGCGGTGGCCATCACCACGTTCCACTCGTTTTGTGAATCGCCACCGGCCAGCATCATTTTGATGCCGACCACCACCGGGTACATGTTCTCCGAGGTCGTGGCCAGCAGCGGCCACAGGTACTGGTTCCAGCCGTAGATGAACTG